>DASPXY010000741.1:0-4334 GCA_035637055.1 Gemmataceae bacterium
AGTCGAGCGGTTGTGGACTGTGACGCCGGGCCGCAAGGGGAAACGCCAGGAGGTTTTCCAGGCGCCTGCGGGCTCTTTGATCGAGGTGAGTCTGCCGCGCGAACACCCCGAGCTTCCCGTCGCCGCCCCGGTGTATTGCTCCTCGTCGCAGGCGGTCAAGCAGAAGTATCGGCACAGTCGCCCCAAGCCCGGCCTGTATCGCACGCGCCGGACTGTCGTAGTGGAGGCCGTCCTGACCGCCGACGCCCTGACCGTGACAGGACGTGTGCAGTCGCGCTCCGCGGGTGAAGTCCCCGTCACGGTGCAGCGAACCCTCGCCGGGCCATTCACCGCGGCCCGCGATAGCGCCAGCGTTGCGGCCGCCTTTGCCAGCGCCTTCGAGCGGCTCGGACCGACGCACCTGGAATTGGGATCCTGTACGCTCCGCAATGACCAAAATCTATTCGTGCCGGTGTCGCGCCTCAACGCCCTGCGACGCGAACTAGTTGCCGAGCTGGAGCAAGCGTTGCGGCGACAGTCGCAGGATCGCGTCGAGCGGCTACACGCCGAGCTTCTCCCTGCCGTTGTGGCACCCGTTGTGGCACGGTCTCCTGACCGTGCCACAGGGCTTGACCGCAGGTCTCCCGAATGTCGGGAGCCCAGAGGAGACCTTCGGTCAGTCGCCGTGGCACGGTCAGGAGACCGTGCCACAACGTACTCAGCCCCAGCGGGGGCCTTGGCCTGGTCCATCAAGATCGATTGCATCGGGTTCCTCGATGCCTTCGCGGAGGACGATTTTGCCGGCCTGGAGGAGATCGTGGTGGACATCGCCCGCGATCACCCGACCCTCCTCGCCGAGAAGCTGGAGCAGTGGGGCGCACGACTCGGCCGCGAGCGCATCCGCCTGGCGTTGCCAGCGCTGACGCGCCGCTGGGAAGACAAGGGCCTGCGCCACAAGATCCGCAGTTTGACCGAGCGCGGCTGGCGCAAATGGGAGGCGGCGAACCTGTCGGCGTGGAGTTACCTGGGCCTCGACCCGGCGCGGTCTGAGACCGGGGCGTTCGACCTCGCAACCGACTGGTCGGTGTACGTTCTCAACCGGCTGGCGGCGCGGCAACTGCTCGACCTGGGTGTGAGCCGTTTCGCCCTGTCGCCGGAGGACGGATTGGAGAATTTGCGGTCGCTGTTGGCGGAATTCGGGTCGCAGGCGGTGCTGATCGTCTACCAGGACACGCCGCAGTTCCTGGCGGAGTCGTGCGCCTACGCCAACCTGATCGGCGGCTGTCCGGGCAAGGCGAACTGCACCTTCGAGAGCATGGAGATGGTATCGAGCCACGGCGAGAAGGTGACCGCCCTGGATTATCACTGCCGCACCATCGTCCTCAACCAGGGACCATTTTGCCTGGCGCCACGGCTCGATGAACTGAGGAAGGCCGGGGCGGACCGGCTGCGTGCGGACTTCGTCTATCGGAAATATCAGCCGGACGAGGTGCGGCGGTTGTGGCGGCTGGTGCGGGCCGGGCGGCCGGTGCCTGGCGGCCACGCGGCCAACTTCGACCGCGGCTTGCTCTGAGAGCCAGGCATCTCCAAGCTGTTCGTGGCAATCCCCCCCGGATAGAAAAAGGCCGCAGAGGCCTCCGCTACGCGCTGCTATTCTCTCGGGGGGACGAAACGCGCCATGACCCGCATCATCTTGCTCGCCGTGTTCGCCGCGGCCGCCTGCACGAGCACGGCCACCGCCCAACCAGCGAAGAAACCCAATGTCCTGTTCATCGCCATCGACGACCTGAATACGGCACTTAGCTGTTACGGTCATCCCCTGGTCAAGTCGCCGAACATCGATCGCCTCGTCAAGCGCGGCGTCCGCTTTGACCGGGCGTACTGCCAGTTCCCGCTGTGCAATCCGTCGCGTGCCTCGATCATGACGGGCTTGCGACCGGACACCACGCGCGTCTTCGAGAACGCGACGCACTTCCGCAAGAACCTGCCCGACGTGGTGACTCTCGCCCAACTCTTCCGCAACAACGGCTACTTCGTGGCGCGCATCGGCAAGATCTTCCACTATGGCGTCCCCGGCCAGATCGGCACGAGCGGCCTGGACGATCCGCCGTCGTGGGAGAAGTTCATCAACCCGCGCGGCCGCGACAAGGACGACGAGCCGAAGATCCGCAACCTGACGCCGAAACGTCCGCTCGGCAGCGCCCTGGGTTTGCTGAGCGCGGAGGGCAGCGACGACAAGCAGACCGACGGTATAGGGGCGACGGAGGCGATCAAACTCCTCGAAGAGAAGCGCGACCGGCCATTCTTCCTCGCGGTCGGCTTCTATCGGCCGCACGTCCCCTGCGTCGCGCCGAAACGCTACTTCGACATGTATCCGCCCGCTCGCATCCAGATGCCAAAGGCCCCCGCCAACGACCGCGCGAGCAAACCCGCCGCCGCCCTGACGGTCACACCGCCCAATTACGGTCTCTCGGATAAGGAATGTCGCGAGTTCATCCAGTCGTACTACGCCTCGATCACCTTCGTCGATGCGCAGGTCGGCCGCTTGCTCGACGCCCTGGATCGCCTGGGACTGACCGACAATACGATCATTGTCCTGTGGAGTGACCACGGCTGGCACCTCGGCGAGCACGGCCTGTGGCAAAAGATGACGCTCTTCGAGGAATCGGCGCGGGTGCCGCTGGTCATCGCGGCGCCTGGCCAGAAAGCCCGCGGCCAGGACTGCCGGCGCCTGGCCGAGTTGATCGACGTCTATCCGACGCTGGCGGACCTGTGCGGCCTCAAGGCGCCCGCCAATCTGGAGGGTCGAAGTCTCAAGCCGCTACTGGACGATCCGAACGGCCCCGGAAAACAGGCGGCGTACACGATCGTGACGCGCGGCGGCAAGGGCGAGGGGAAGTTCTTCGGCCGCAGCGTCCGTACCGAGCGCTGGCGCTACACCGAATGGGACGAGGGCCGCAAGGGCGTCGAACTGTATGACCACGACAACGACCCGCAGGAGTTCGTGAACCTCGCGAAGGACGCCAAGCATGCCAAGACCGTCGCGGAGTTGAGCCAGCTGTTGCGCAAGGGGGCAAAGGCCGGAGCGGCAGCGGAAAGGCCCTGGATCGAGCTGATCGGCGCGAAGGGCCTCCAGGGGTGGAAAGATCCGGCGCAGGACTGGCAAATCGTCGCCGACGTGGGTCTCGATCCGGACAACCCGCGACGGCTGGCGAGCAAACCAGGCAGCGGCGTGATCGTCAACGGTCCCAAGGGACGGGCCCGCAATCTGATCACCAGGGGGAACTTTGGCGATGTCGAACTGCACATGGAGTTCAACGTTCCCAAAGGCTCGAATTCCGGCGTGAAGTTCCACGGGCACTACGAAATCCAGATCGACGACAGCTATGGCCGCAAGGAGGTGAGCGGCAAGAACTGCGGCGGCATTTATCCGCGCGCGGAGTTGAAGCCGAAGTATCACTACCTCGACGACGGCATCGCGCCGAAGACGAACGCTTGCAAACCGCCCGGCGAGTGGCAGACGCTCGATGCGATCTTTCTGGCGCCGCGCTTCGACGCGAAGGGGAACAAGGTCGCCAGTGCCCGCATCGTGAAGGCGGTGCTGAATGGGCAGGTGATCCACGAGGACATCGAGTTGAAGACGCCGACGGGGTCCAACTGGAAGAACCAGGAGATGGCGACGGGGCCGCTGTTCCTCCAAGGGGACCACGGCCCGGTCGCGTTCCGCAACGTGCGCGTGCGGCCTTACATCGCCGCGAGGAAGGAATGAGCGGAATCGAGGAGGTTCTTTGTTTGTAGTTCCGCCTTTAGGCGGTTAGGCTTCTTGCCGCCTAAAGGCGGAACTACGAACGACAACCTGGGTCGCCACGTCACGCCCAGCCCGGCCGCTCGCGCGGTTCGATAAGTTCCCACAGCTGCCGGCAGCACGGTCCCCGTCGCTCATAACCGTCCCCCCCTTCGGACGACGGCATGCCCTGTGGCCAGGCACGCAGGCGGAACTCGGTCGGCCACGGCCCGCCCGCGTCGAGAAAATTGCGCCAGAGTTCGCGTCCCAGGTCACGCCCGGCGGTGCCGTTGACCTGCCACTCCTGCCCGCCCAGCCAGCAAACCGCCTCGGCCACTTCGCCCCCCGCCGGCCGGCTCACCCCAAAGATCGCCTGGCCGTTCTTGAGACTGCGATAATGCACGTTTAACCCACTCAATAGTCCCTGAAACACCAGCGCCTGGATGAAGCTCAGCCATTGGCTGCGCGGTCGGCGGCGGTCGAACCAGCCCGCCCACGGCGCGGGCACGCGGTGTTCCGCCTCGGGCAAGCGCACCAGGTCGATGTCGGATTCGCCCGCCTCGTGTTCGCC
>DASPXY010000742.1:0-11883 GCA_035637055.1 Gemmataceae bacterium
TCAGCTCACCGGTGCTCAGCGGCGATCACCTGTGCTGGGTGAGCGGCACTGCCGTTGCCCTGCGTGCGTCGGACGGCAAGATCGCGTACCGAGAGCGACTCTACAGCGGCCTCAACGAGTACGTCTCCGCGGTGAGCGCCGGCGACAAGGTGTTTGCCCTGACGCGCTTCGATGGCCTGTACGTGCTCCAGGGCGGTGGCAAGTTCGAGCAACTGGCGCACTTCGACTTCGCGGGCGACAACAGCATCTTCAACGCCAGCCCCGCGATCAGCAACGGACGGATCTATATTCGCTCGAATGCGTATCTCTATTGTATCGGTAAGAAGCCCGAGCGCTGAGATCGCCGGTTGCAGGTGTTCGGTTGGGGAGCCCGAAGCGCCAGCGAGGACGGCCCGCGCTGGCGCTTCGGGCTCCCAACTAGCAGGGCCACCTTGAGGAAGCGGATGCGTCTGCTGCTGTTGGTGACGGTCGCTGCCATCCTGGCCGGGGGAGCGGCGGTGTTGTACTGCATCCCGCCGGGGCCCGGCTCGCTCTACCCGCGCTGCCTGTTCCATTCCCTGACCGGGCTATACTGTCCCGGGTGCGGTTCGACCCGTTGCCTGCACGCTCTGGTCCAGGGCAACGTGCGGCAGGCCGCCGCGTTCAACGTGCTGCTGCTGCTCGCCCTTCCGTTCCTCGTTTGCTGGGGCATTCGTTGCCTGTGGAACGTGGGCAAACCGCGGACCGGCTCCGGCTGGCGGCTCCCCGCCTGGACCATCTACACCCTCTTCGGCATCGTGGTCACGTACTGGATTTTGCGGAACATCCCCTGTCCCCCGTTCGAGCTGCTGGCACCTCATACGCTGCCGTGAGGAGAAAGGCGAACTCAGTCATGCCGCAAGGCGTTGAGCACAACGACGAACTTTTCTCCGTTGCCGGGCAGGTCGTGCTGGTCTCCGGCGGTAGTCGCGGCATTGGCCGCGGCCTCGCCGAGGGCTTCGCCCGGCGCGGCGCGACCGTCATCATCACCGGCCGCGATCCGGCCACGCTGGAAGAGACCGCCCGCGCCATCTGTCCACCCGGAGGCGTGGTGCGGCCGCTCGTCTGCGACGTGGCCGACCCGGCAGCGATCACCCGCCTGGTGCAGACGGTGCTCGCCGACTTCGGCCGCATCGACACCTTGGTGAATGTCGCGGGCGTCAATCGCCGCATGCCCGCCGAGAAACTCACCGAGGCGGATTACGACTTCATCGTGGACATCAACCTGAAGGGGCCATTCTTGCTGGCGCTGGCGGCCGGCAAGCCCATGATCGAGCGCGGCCGCGGCAACCAGATCAACATCACCTCGCTGAACAACGATCGGCCACTGAAAGGAGTGCTGCCCTACGCAATCAGCAAGGGCGGGATGGGCCAGATGACGCGGGCGCTGGCGATGGAGTGGGGCCGGTACGGCGTGCGCGTCAACGCCATTGCGCCGGGCTTCATCCTCACCGACCTGACGCGCAAACTCTGGTCGCAGCCGGCGATGCAGGAGTGGGGCCGTGCCAACTCCGCGCTGGGGCGACTTGGCGAGGTGTCGGACCTGGTCGGCACGGCGATCTTCCTGGCGTCGGAGGCGTCGGCGTTCATGACGGGCCAGGAGTTGTTCGTCGATGGCGGTTTTTCCTGCGGCCTGTTCTGGCCGATCGACTTCGCAAAGCAGTAACGCCGGGATCTCGCGCCGTGGTGAAAATCGTCACGATCAATGTCCTGTTCGATCCGCGGGAGCCGGATAGCTGGGGGCGGCGCCGGCAGCTGTTGGTGGACGGTCTGGCGGCGGAACAGGCCGACCTGATCGGGCTGCAAGAGGTCAACCTCCGCGACGGTGCCGGTCCCTGGCTGGCCGAGCAACTCGGCATGCCGCACGTCTTCCTCGCTCCCACTCCCGCCAATCTTCTGGGCCAACGAGCGGAGTGGGGCCTCGGCATTCTCAGCCGCCATCCGTTCCTGCGACAAGAGCAACTGGATCTGCGCAGCCAGGCGCGGGTCGCGCAGTACGTGGAGGTTGAGATCGACAAGCGCCCGCTGGTGTTTTGCAACGGGCATTACTACTGGCGACCGGGACCGACTCCCCTGCGCGAGGCGCAAATCCGGCTGCTGCTCGAATGGCTCGGCCGCCTCCCGCCGGAGACGCCCATCGTCGCCGTGGGCGACTTCAACGCGACGCCCGACACGCCGGAGATGGCGTTGATGCGGAGTCGCTTCGTCTCGGCCTACGCCGCTTGCCACACTTGCGAGCCGGAATATACCTGTCCGACACCCCTGCGGAAGCGCAAGCCTCTGTGGCGAAGGCTGGCGCGGTGGCTGGTCAACTTGGGGGTGCATGGCTCGCTGAGAGGCTGGCGCGGCACGTTGGATTACATTTTCGTTTCGCGCGATCTGACTGTTCGCGACTGCCGCTTGATCCTGACCAAGCCCGCGACGAATGATGCCAGGCTCTACCCATCGGACCATTTCGGCATCGCCGCCGAGTTGGTTCACGGCCCGGAGAAGGTCGAGTAGACAAAGGGGAGAGGCAAAGCCGTCAGGAACCGATGCGCGAATCCTGACACCTTTGGCTCTCCGACGCAGCGCGCCGGTGCGGAGCCAGTCTGGGTTGCTCCCCGATTACACCGAGGGCTGGTGGAGCAATTCCGCAAGGGCCTCCGGATCGATCACCCCCTTCTCGTCCAGGATCTTGCGGACTTCGATGAGGTCGGCCGCAGTAACCTGGTCCCGGGGCTTGTAGGCGCGGAAGAGAAACAGGGTGTTCGAGGGAGCATGCTCGAACACCACTTGCGGGCCCTCGACCTTTTTCCTCACGAAGCCAAGTCCCTCAAGGACACGCTGCAGGGCGGTGAACGGAACGGCGTTATTCCTCATGGCTGACCCTCCCCTCGAATTGCGCCACAATGAGATCCCGATAGCGGGCGAAGGTTCGGATCGCGTCGGGATCCAGGATGTTAGTTTTTGGGATCCGTACCGTGACCGTTTTCCCTGCCCGGTTCAACTTGGACCGGGCAGTTTCGCGAAGTAGGCCTGCACGTACAGCCAGTAGGCCCGATCGCCAGGGGCGTCGTAGACCACGAGGATCACCGGCTGGAATTCGGTCAACCAGGAGTGCAGGTCAGCGCGGTCGAGCCGAAAGCCGATGAACTTGCCCTTGGCCACCAGTTGCACGCGGTCGGTGGCCTTCAGCTGGAGAAAGACCTCCGGGGGGGAAGTTCACGGCGCGCCATGGTCGGTACCGCCTTGTACTTGTGGCGAAAGGGCCAGAGGAGTTCCTCAGCCCTTTGTACGACAGACGACTTGGCAAGGCAAAGCTGTTGATGGCCTCCCTGCGTCGTACCAGCGCTCAAGACGTATTGCAAAATGTCGAGAGCGCGAGTAAAATTGTTCGGTCTTGGGGGTGGCAGGGGCTTCTTGCTGTTGCCTTGCCACCTTCAGTGCGCGACCTCAACAGCCGGCTGAACCCGGGGTTGGCCGCTGCCTTGTAAAAGGCATGCAAAAGCTAAGAGTTGAACCTCTGGGTAGGCCGTCTGCATAGTGTTCCGCAGCAGCGGACGCTGAAAGCCGCGCGCCACGAGTTCTTCTGGAAAGGAAACGGCGGTCGAGGGGGATGGACCCTCGACACGCCGGGCGTGTCCCGTCGCATGGGGCATGCTCGTGCTTCCTTGTCTGGACGGCCTCCTGGCGCGCGGCTTTTTTTTTGTTGGCGGCATCGGCCGCAGGAATGAGTTCGATGGGCAGGGCGAACCCGCCGCTACTTCTCACGGGAGTGACGGGCCGCCCTGGTTCCCAGTACACCCGGAGAGCGTACTGGTCTGCCAAACATAGCCGACCAGCACGTCCTCCGTCCACCCCAGACCGGAGGAATTCGCAGTGGTCGTCAAGATTGACCCAGCCCCCAGTCCCAGGTCGGGCAAGAAAATCCCCACGGCAGCGGTGGCCGCACTCGTCGGCCTGTCGGTGCAGACCGTGATCCGCTACCGCACCACCAACCCCGAGTTCCCTCGCCCGTACCGGCTCCACAGCAAGCGCTACGTCTACGACGAGCTCGAGGTGATCGCGTGGCTGGAGAGCCGTCGCCTGGAGGGTGCCCATGCGCCGACCGCCTGACCGCCCCCAGATGCGGGTGCGGCGGGTGCCGCCCAGGCCGGGCGCTGACGGCAGTGGCGGCATCCTCGACGAGGACGCTGTGGCCGCCATGCTCCTGCTCGTCCGCCGGGCACGGGCCGCCATGCTGGCCCAGATGGCCACTGGGGACAAGACACCCGACGAGGGGTCCGCCCCCCGTGCCAGCGGCGCCACCAACAACGTCTAAATCGCCTCTCTTATGTCCGAAACAAACACGGTCAGCGGCGGTGCCACGACGCCGTTGGCCGCCATTCCACCGCCGTGGTAGTCACGAAAGGAAGCGAACCTTGAAACTCGACGACGCGCGAGAACTGCGACAGGAACTGGAGGCCGTTGAGGCCGCCATGATCCGCATCAAGGAGCTGTGGAACGCCGAGGACTTCCCCTCGATTGACCAGTTGGGGGAACTGGCCAGCACCGCCGCTGGCATCAACTCCATCCTGGACGACCTCGTTGCCAAGGAGGAGCGCATCCCCTCGGCCAACAGTCTCGACGATCTGCACACAGCAGTTCGTGGGATCAGTGCCAACATGGACGAGATTATCGACAAGGCCAAACAGATGCCCTCGGCCGACGATGTCCAGGCGTGACCCCTTGCCTTGGTCAGCCCCTGGCTAGCCTGCGATCCGTCGCCCCTGGCGTGACGGACCGCGGGCTGGCCGTGCCGCCTGGGAAGCAATGACGGACCGCTAATATCTCGATAATCGCACACGCGCTTGTCGCCGAGGCCGCGCCCGGTTCGTCCGGGGTGCGCCGCGACAGGAGAACCACGGCGATGGCAGATTCGACAATCCGTCACTCAGACCCCGACCGCCTCCAGCAACTGGGCGACCTGCTGACCATCGCACGCGCAGCGGGTGAGTGGGCGAGGAAACTTCGGACCTTTTTGCCCATCGCTGACCAGGCGTGGCCCTATGCCGCGTGCGGTGAGGCACTGCTCATCGTGCTGAATGGCGCTGTGGGCGTGGAGAAGTTGCTCAACCCCGAGGCTGGCAATCCAGTGTGCTCCCTCGAAGGCAGACTCACAGTCGAGGTGGTGGTCGGCCCTGGGATCCGGTCGCGTGAATTCCTGGTGGCTACGCAAGGGCTGCTCAACAGTTACGACGCCATCTTGGCCCACTGCTGCCGCCTGCGCCACGACTCGGAGCGTACCGCGTGGTTGCTGCGGCCGACCTGCCCAAGGTCGAGGCGGCCCTTCGCGCTGCCGGCTACTTGCCGTCGGATGCGGACAGCACCAACGGGTTCTCCGCCGTTCTTGCTGAAAAGCAGGGGGACAGGCGTCCATCTGCTTCACCGCGGCCCGGAAAAACTGCGGTTGCGGAGGCGAGACGCATAACTATCAGCACATGTGGCGGAGAGCCCACCAACGAAAAGCCAGCATGAGTTGGGAGCGCAAGAAAAGGGCCGGTGGGTTGCCGCCCAGCCGGCCGTGTGAACGAGCAGTCCCGCAGGTTATCCATCGCAGGATGGTGTAAGTATGGCCGAATCGAGCGATCAAGTCCATCCCAATATCGTCACGCCCACGGACAATCCCAGGGGGCAGGGCTGCACGACGAGCAGCAACGGTGTGCCAGGCGACAGCAGCGCGTCTCACGCGGGCAGCAATGGCGCTGGGGCACCGCCAGGCGGTCCGCTTGCCGTCCCCGGGAACGTGCAGCGGTTCGTGGACGCCCTGTTCCGGCCCAAGGATCTTATCCTCCTTCGCCCCATCGAGACGTGGACGGAGGGTGGCGAGAAGAGAAGCCAGGTGGTGTACAAGGAGATCGGCCACCACCGTGCCAATGACCTTGTCCGTCCCCAGGTGTGGGGTCACCTCCAAGCCGTCGCCAACGAGCACAAGGCGAACCTGTTCTTCGGCGTCTGCCCGCGATTCAGAGGGGGCCAGCAGTACGACCTCGCCTGGCAAATCCGCATGGTGCGAGTGCTCTGGGCCGATCTCGACCATTGCGCACCCGAGGAGGCGCTGAAGCGCTGCAAAGCCGCTGGCTTGCCCTGGCCGTCCATCGTCGTCAACAGCGGCCACGGCGTCCATCTCTACTGGATCCTCGCCAAACCGTACCTGATCGACGATGCGGGTGATCCGCCCCCGGTACTCAAGAACATTTTGCAAAGGTGGTCGTAAGTCCTTATGGCTCTTGAGGGATCGCTGCGGAAGTCATTGCCGCGCCGAAAGTTCGGCGCTTCTGTGCGGCTGCCAGCTGATCTTGCTCAGATAAGCCTTATTTACCAACCACTTACGACCACCTTTGCAAAATGTTCTGATTCAGTGGGCGAAGGAGAATCGCGGCCATTTGGTCTGGGCCGCGCTGACGCTCTGCCGGGCTTGGATCGCCGAGGGTAGGCCCGGCGGCAAGCAAACGCTCGGGATGTTTGAGAGTTGGACAACGGTAATCGGCGGGATCCTCGACGTGGCTGGGGTGCCGGGCTTGCTCGGCAACGCCAAACAGTTCCGGGCCACAGCGGCAGACACGGGGGGCGAGTGGCTTGCGTTCGTGGCAGCCTGGTGGGCAAGGCACGGACAGGACACGGTCGGGGTCAAGGAATTGTACGCTCTCGCGACCTCTGAGGAGTTGCTGGATGCCGTTCTCGGCGACAAGGGGTCTCGGAGCGAGCGTACCCGCCTCGGGCAGGCCCTGAGCAAGGCAGCGGACCGCGTGATCGGGGAGTATCGGATCTGCTGCCTACCCGAAGCCGACCACGCGAATCTTAGGAGGTACAAGCTGGTGAGGGTCGAGCCGCCGTCACAAAAGGATAGTCGCTCTCCGGCAGATGGAGGGGATGGGGAATGCGAATGGTCTGGGTAATTGGTTCGGTCACAGGTTGCCGCAGACCTACCGCAGACCTTGCTCCAAGGTCTGCACGGCGCAAGTGTTTGTAGGAGAATAACTTGTAAATCAACCGCAGACCTTGCAGACCTTGGAGGAATGCCTACGCGGGCGCAGGAAAAAAATTGCATCCTGGTGTTACTGAGGGGCGCAGTGGCGTGGGGGATAGGCGAAAGGTCTGCAAGGTCTGCGTTCGCGACGGAAGACAATACCAGCGTGGGGTTTGAGTTCTGCAGACCTTGGCGAAAGGTCTGCGGTAGGTCTGCGGCGAGGAGGACAATGCAATGGCGACTGGCACGAACGCCTGTGATGTGTCTGCAGCGACTCTCCTGACGCTCGCATCGACCGCTGGGCTGAAGGTCTCGGTCGACGGCGACCGGCTTGTGGTGCGTGGCTCCAAGAGCGCCGAGGAACTGGCTCGTGCTCTGCTCGCCCGAAAGGCCGAGGTGTTGCCGCTGCTGGCCACACCGCCTGCGACCCCTGTGGGTGGTCACGCATCGGCCCCCTGGGACAAGGTCGGGGCAGGGTCGCAACAGCGGGACACCGCCAGGCACGGTCAGCATCCGGAGCCAGACGGAGCCCACGACGTGGTGGTACTCCGGGCGCTGGACCGCCTTGATCCTGATGGCGGAGGAGCTGGTTTCCGGCAGTTGGTGGAGAGCGTGGAGATGCCCAGGCCCCTCGCCGAGTGGTTGGTGTGCCGCCTGCACGAGCGTGGGATCGTGGAGCTTTGTTCGGTCGTGGTGACGCTCGGTTCCGGCGAAAAACGCTCTGTCCTGGGCATTCGACGCGTCCCACGAGACGGTCGGGTCGTCCCCAGCAGCGAAACCCGCGCCCAGCAACCGCCCCCGGCGTCTGCGTTCGTTTGGGACCAGGCAGCGGCCGAACACCTGCTCGCCGACCTGCACGCCACGGTGGAGCGGATCAAGAGCAAGGACTTTCGCGGCAGACCGCCGCCGTTGTTCTTGACTCTGGCGGCGAACACCCTCGGCATCGCCAAGGACTATCTCCGCGACCACGAGTTAGAGGCGGCGCGCGGTTGGGATGTCCTGGACTTGCTCCAAGATCAGAAGCAGGTGTTGTTGGAGATCACCGAGCGCATCAAGGCTGGCCTCACGGGTCCGGCGAGCTGAGGAGTCTACGATCCATGAGCCCGTCTGAACACGACGAACTGATGGGCATGCCCGCCACCGAACTGCTGAACGTGCTGGCCAGGCACGGCATGATCGTCGAGTGCAGCAGGGGCAGGGCCGTTCTGGTGACGAGACGGCGACTGCCAGCGCTGCTCAACGAGGTGGTCTGGGAGCGTCTGCAGGAACTGAGGGCCACCGTCTGCGACCTGGGTCATCGTGGGTTGCTGGCGTCGGACCGGAATTGATAGGGGGGAACAATGGCCACCGGCAGGGCTCGGCGACCCCCAATCGATGCTTGACCTTGTTCGCCCTCTGTGATGGCTGCCCTTTCACCGCCCAACCGAATGAGCGGTCCTAGAGCGGTTCGTAGTTGCCTTGCGCACACTAACCCGAAGCGTCAGCGAGGAAGCTGGCCGGATCCTCGCTCACGCTTCGGGTTAGTGTATGCCACGCCAGGGCGAACCGCTCTAGTTGGAACAACCGAACGCACAATCAGGAGAGTCTATGCCATCGACGACCTGCGAAGCCAGAGTGCCACCGTATCCGCCCAGCAGCGGCGAGGCACTCCCGCTGACCTCCCCTTCTCCAGTCGATACGATCCTCGACCGTTTTCCGGTACGGCCATACCAGCGAGACGCAGTGCGGTCAATGGCTGCACGCCACGAGCAGCGCACGCGGATCCACATCGCAGCACTGCCCACTGGCAGCGGCAAGACGCGGATCGGCATCACACTCGCTGTGTATCTGCTGAGGCAAGGGTACAGCATCCTTTGGATCACACAAAGCTGGCACCTCCTCAAGCAGGCGGCCGACCAGTTCGCTGCTATTGGGCCGGAGTATGCCGGCGAGCTACGACGGATCGGTGGCGAGGGCACTTGCTTGAGGGAGTTACCAGACGACGGACAGGGGAGGGCGTATTTCACTACTTTGCACACCTGGTCGGCCCGTCGTGGTGAGCTACCCAGCCCCTCGCATCCATCCCCCTCTTTGGCGGTGATCTGGGATGAGGTCCACTGGGGGATCCACATCTCCCTGGGACGGCGATTTCGGCAGGACTACCTGGGTATCGCGGTGATATATGGCTTGAGCGCGACCCCCCAGTCGGGAGTGATGTTCAGATCGCTTATCGCCAGTCAGCCACCGCACTCGAAGGGACGGTGCTGGCTCGGGCGAAGCTCCGCGAGATCCCCACCCAGACCGCGTGGCGTCCCGAGATCCTCCAGCAGGACTATGCGCCAGCGTCCCTGCGCGATCTCGCTGTCGATGCGGCGCGCAATCAACTCATCATCGAGGAACTGCTCCGTGGCCGACGCGATGGGCTGTACCATCGCAGTCTGATCTTCGCCTGCGATATCGAGCACGCCGTCACCTTGGCCCAGCTGTTGGGCCGGCATGGCGTTGCCGCTGCGGTCATCCACTGCGGCATGGGGCGAGCGGCACAGGACGATGCGATCAAACGGTTTCGACAGGGCCGACTCTGCGCGCTCGTCAACGTGGCGATGCTCACCGAGGGCATCGACATCCCAGAGATCGACGCCGTTTTCCTCGCCCGGCCAACTCGCAGTCACACGTTGCTCACGCAAATGATCGGCCGTGGCAGGCGCAAGGCCCTCAACAAGGATTGGTGTTGGATCGTCGATTGTCGCGACAATCTTTCGCACCTCGCCGACCAGCCGATCCGCGCCGGAACGGTACTCGACGACAGCAGTCCCCGGCTCACGCCACGGCCGAGTGGATACCGTCCGGTCACCAGGCACCACGACCCCGCAGATGCCCCACGGTTTGAGGAGGTGTTCTTCCCCGGTGTCGGTCCCCTGGTGATTGCCCTCGGCCAGACGTTCGGAGTGGAGATCGAGCTTACCGGCCCCAACGGTGTCCCCTGTCGTGGAAGGGAGTGGACCAAGACGGCCAACCTGATTATCGCACGGTTGCGCGAGACGGCCACGGCACCCGTCTGGCCGAGGCCGCTCGGCTTTCACCGAGGCACCGACCTCACTACTTGGCGGGTGACCGATGACCGTTCCGCCGGCTATGAGATCGTCAGTCCGATCCTTCTCGACAGCGCGGGTCTTGAGGAGTTGCGCCGGGTCTGTGATGGGGTCACGGCCTTGGTCGCCGAGCACCCTGACCGCCTGCGCATCAACTATCGCACGGGCCTGCACATCACCCTGGCGACACGACTGGATACCAACGAGCGACTGCGCGGCTTCGTGAGGCGCGTCCAGCGCGTCGAGTCCGGCCTCTTCACCTTGACCGGGCCGTCGAGGCTCTATCCCTACGACGACGCGGAGAACACCTACAGCCAGCGTGAAGGGAACCAATACTGTCAACCGTTGCGAGCACTGGGTGATGCCGACCGTCTCTACCTGCCGACCTTCCTCTGCCAAGGGGACAGCCGCTACCGAACCGTAAACCTGACTCGATACTACCACGATATTCAGACGCTGGAGGTGCGCATGCACGGCGGGACCACCGAGTTCCGCAAGATTGGCCTCTGGTTGTCGCTGTGGATGCAGCTGTTCAATCGATCGCGGTATGCCTGGGCAGGGCCTGGCAAAGTGGGCGAAGTGTTCGTTGGCCGCGAACGAAGCCTGACGGTGGCGGAGGTCGCCCAGGAGGACATCATCCAGTTGTTGATTGCCGAGGAGATCGCGCTCACGCCGGAGTTTGTGCATCTGTTGCGCAAGCGCCGCATGGAACTGCGGGAGTCGTGGCGGCGCGTGCTGCCGTTGCGCGTGGAGAGTTGGGATCGTGCTGGATGGTACGCGGAGTCGCGAACGCCAGGGACCGGACCACTGTGAGACGCTCCGTCGAGAGTTACTGCCCCGGGCCTGCGGTTGCACGGCGCATACGCGGCGGCGAACGCCCCAAGGCGACGGAACAGGCGACCCTGTGAGCGTGACGGAAAATCAGGAAAGTTAGTAGAGTTTTCGTCGAAGAGGCGATAAGGTGGAATTAGCGGGGGACCGTCGTCAGCAGAGGCCCGGAGCGGGCGGTCGTGCCGGAGAACAGCGATGGCCAGCGAGAAAGCCCTGGGACCAACTGCCGGACGAGCCAGAGTCGGCCTCCGTCCGTTTCTTGATTCACGACGGGCAGTGGACAGTCTCGGCGTGGCAGGATGCGTCAGCTTGCGCGTAGGTGACAGTGGTGGGTCGGCAATGGCGATCTGAAGCCATACGCGGGCACGCGGCACGGCTTCCGGCGCCCATTTCCGTCCATTTCCGTGCATTTTCGGAGCGTGCAATGATCTGGAGCCGCACGCGGGCGGCGCTACAATAGAGTGAGGGCGGAGCTGGTGGCGCGCCCGTAGCACACCATACTACGGGGGCATGGGTGTCGGCGGCGTATAGCGGAGCGGACGGCCTGCCCGGAGCACCGCTACTTTCCGCCAGTTTCCGCCAAGGGGGAGGCTCCATGTCCGAGGAGAGCGATACGCCGGTGGCCGAGCAGAGTGACACGCCGCTGCCGGAGCAGGGCGACCAGTTGTTGACGCCCAAGCAGCACGGGGCACTCATCGCCTTGTTGAGCGAACTGAGCATCGTCAAGGCGGCGGAGAAGGCGGGGGTTGGCTTCAGCACGCTCAGAGGGTGGCTATGGCTGAAGGAGCCAGAGTTCCGCGATGCCTTTTCTGATGCCTGTGGGCGAGTCGTCGATGCCACCATCAATCAGATCCAGGACTCACTCTCCGCCGCTCTGACCACCCTTGGGAAGGATCTGGCCAGCACTGACTTCGAGCAGCGTTTTCGCACGGCGTGCAAACTGCTGGACGTTGGCATCCAGGGCATCACTCT
>DASPXY010000743.1:0-14091 GCA_035637055.1 Gemmataceae bacterium
ACAGATCGACGTACGAGACGTATTGCAGGACGTTGAACCAAACAGTCCCCTCGGGCAGGCCGCGCTTGAACCAGAAAATCATGGTCAAGACGATCATCGCCACCAGCGTCATGATCGCGGAGGCAATCTGATTGCGGGTCAGGCTGGAGAAGAACAGCCCCATCGCCAGCCAGCCGGCCCCCATGAAAGATAGCGAGATAAAAAAGGTCAACAATGGCCGGTAATCGAACTCCTCGCCGCCCTCCACACGCAGAGCGAGCAGGAAGAACCCCCAGGAATACCAGATCAACAGGAACACTCGCAGGGCGGCAAAGAACTTGCTGAGCACCACCGGCGTTTCGTTCACGGGGGCGGTCAACAACACCTCCAGGCTGCCGGTGCGTCGCTCCTCGCTCAGCAGTCGCATCGTTAGCAGCGGCACGATGAAGACGACCGAGAAGACCTGGAAGTAGTCCGTGGTGAAGAAGCGGACGATGGGCTCGGGCACGCCGACGGGCCGCCGCGGGTCGAGCAGCGCATCGATGAACTCGCGGAAAAAGCACCAGCCCAGCACAGTGACGCCGATCAGGAGGACGTAGGCGATCGGCGAGTAGAAGAACGCGGCCAGTTCGCGCCGCGTCAGCACCACCAGACGATTGTCCGAACAAATGGCCAGCGACAGCAAGACGTACTCCAGGCCGAAGTATAGCAGCAGCAGGCCGCGCGGCATGAAGAAGGGCTGGCTGGGCAAGGCATCGCTCAGGTTGAGCCAGTAGAGGAGATAAGGGCCGAAAGAAAAGGCAAGCGCCACGGCGAGCATCAGGCCGCCCAGCAAGCCAATGCCGAGCCCGGCCAGGTGGCCGCTGTCGCTGCCGGCTCCTTCCAGGCCGATATAGGCGCCCAGGTAGAGCAGGCCCACCGCCAGCAGGACCACCCCCTTACCGAGCATGAAGTTATCGCTCAAAGCGCCGCCGGCGAGACCAAGCAGGGCGGTCAAGACGCCAGCGACTCCGATCACGCCCAGGGTCATTCGGCGGAGTTTCTGGTCCGTTTCGTTCCGCGCGAAGGCCCCGAGGAAGCCAATCGCCAGGAGCAGGCAAGGCGCCCCGCCCGGCAGGAACAGCGCCCCCATTTCCGTCCTGGCTTCCGTCTGTTTGTCGGGGTCCGTCTGTCTCTCGGCCCCCGGAACCTTGGCGGGAACCAACAGGAACACGACCGCCAGGCCAAGGGCAGCCGCGCCGACGGCACCATACAGGCGGCGATATTGGAGGTCCTTCTCGACGAAGGCGTGATAGAGCAGGGCGCCGACGCCGAGGACGAACAGCACAATGCCCCAGGAGAGGCTGATGAGGTAAGGCTTCTCGATCAGGTAGCAGAACAGGGCCGCCGCCCCGAGCACCAGGGGGAACAGGCCAACGAGGGCGACGACGCGGGCGGTGGTCGGCTGTTCCGGGCGGACGAGAGACGGCGCCTGTTCCGCCAGTCCTTGCCAGCCCTTCCCGGACACGGGTTCATCGTCTTTCTTCGGCTTGATCGCCCGTGATGGCATACCGTTCGCTCCTATCCCCACAGGGACACCAAGGCAAGCCCACGGGTGGCCACCCGTGGGCTTTCGGCCTCAAGTGCTGTTTCTTCACTCTTTCACGGCCGCCTGGCCGGACTTGTCCTGGATGTTCTCGCTGCCCGCCGGCTTCATGGCGGAGCTGTCGCCCAACGGGTTGCTCTCACGCAGGACGTCGAAGAAGGCTTCTTCGAGCGTGCGCCGCTGCAGGTCGAGCCGGCGCAGGATCCAGCCCTTCTCCGTCACGCGCTGCGACAGCGTCTCGCGCAGGTCGGCGCCGTCCTGAGTGCGCACCTCGAAACGGCTCAACCCATCCGCCAGCGCCTTGACGGTAACGCCAACCACGCCCTCGGTCCCGCGCAACACGCCGGCGACCTGCTCCGACGGCCCGCGCACCTCCAGCACCGTCACCGCCTGTTTCGCCAAGTCGGCCAGCGTGCGACTGACGCCGACGCGCCCCGAGTTGATGATAATGACGCGCTCGCAAATCGCCTCAACCTCGGCGAGAATGTGCGTCGAGAGCAAGATCGTGTGACCCTCGCCGAGTTCCTGGATCAGTGCGAGCGTTTCGCGGATCTGCACTGGGTCGAGGCCGGTCGTCGGCTCGTCCAGGATCAGGATGGGCGGATCATGCACCATCGCGTCCGCCAGGCCGACACGCTGCCGATAACCCTTCGAGAGCGTGTGCAGCAGCCGGCGGCGCACCTCGCGAATGCGACAGCGATCCATGCAGTATTCCAGGCGCTGCGGGCGTTCCTTGCGACCGACTCCCTTGAGTTTGGCGCGGTAGACAAGGTACTCCTCGACGCGCATCTCGGAGTAAAGCGGTACGCTTTCGGGCAGATAGCCAATATGGCGGCGGACGTCGAGCGATTCCATCATCACGTCGAAGCCGGCCACCTTGGCGATGCCGCTGGTCGCCGGCAGGAAACTGGTGAGGATGCGCATGGTGGTGGTCTTGCCGGCGCCGTTGGGGCCGAGGAAGCCGACCACTTCGCCCTTGTCCACCTCGAAACTGATGCCGTCAATGGCCATCACTGGGCCGAAGTACTTCGTAAGGTTCTTGACTGATATCATAATTTAGGCTAACCTTCCCGGGAGGAAAAACTCTGCAGGCCAGCCAGACCTTGACAGCCCAGGTGAAGTTAATGGCAAGGAAAGGCATACCGTACAGCCGGTTCAGTGGCAAGAGGCAGGAGGCGGGAGTCTCCCAGATCCGCCAAGACGAAATGGCCGTCATCGCCGCACGCGACGAGGGTGTGGAACTGGACCTGTCGTGCTGCCTCAACGACAAGGGCCTGAGCGCCTTCCGCGGCGCCAACTGGAAGCGCGGCAAACTCGGCAAGTTCATCGACCTGTGCGACGCTGGCCTGATCCTGCCCGGCTGGGTGCTCATCGTGGAGCGCGTCAACCGGATGTCGCGCGCCCCGTGGATGGTCCAGGTGGAGCAGTGGAAGGAGATCCTGCGGCGCGGCATCATCCTCCGCACCTGTGAACCCCCCGCGCGCTTCACCCTGGAGAACATCAATGATTTGTCGGTCGGCTGCCCCGTGGTGATCCACATGATGCTGGCCCACCTTGACAGCAAGCAAAAAAGCGAATGGGTGGGCGATGCGTGGAGGCGCAAAAAGGAAATGGCCCGAGAGACGAAAGAGCCACACGGTCAGCGCTGCCCCCGCTGGCTGCAGCCCATCACCAAGCCGCACTCCAAGGATCCAAACCGGCTCGTCACCACTGGCTACCAGGTCATCGAGGAACGCGCGGCCGTTATCCGCATGCTCTTTGAATGGTCCGTCAGCGGCTGGGGGCCGCGCCGAATTTGCGCGGAACTGCGGCTCCGCGGGGTGAAAGCCTGGGTTCCCAGCGGTCGCTGGGTCGCAGGCAGCATCTACTACCTGCTCCGCAACCGACAGGTGCTGGGGGAGCATCAGCCGACCCAGCGTAATCAGGAGGGACGGCCGGTGCCTCTCACCTCCACCATCAAGGGGTATTATCCCGCCATCCTCGACGAAAGCCTCTGGCTCGCCGCCCAGTCAGCACTGCGGCGCCGGACGAACCGCGGCGGCCGCGGCGGCAAGCAGGGACGGGAAACCAACCTCTTTACCCATGTCGTGTTTGAAGCCCTCACGCGCGAGGTCATGCACTGCCAGGATGGGGAGTCCAAGGGGAGAAAATATCACTATCTCATCAACAAGTCAGCGACCTGGAAACTCCCTTACTCGTACTTTGAGCGCGGCGTGTTGAGCGCCCTGGCCGCCCTCAAGCCGGAAGACGTGGACGGCCGGCATCAGGCGGACGCCCTCTCGGCGGCCGTCAGTCGCCTGCAGGACGAGTGCTCCCGGCTCACCCTGGAACTGGAAGCGCTCGACCAGCAAATCCGCGAGTTGCACCCGAAGAAATGGCCGCAGCGTGTGGTGGCGCGGATGGGCGAGTTGGAAGAGGCCATCAAGGCCAAAAAGGAGGAGTTGCGGCAGACCGAGGAAATGGCCAACACTTCGGGTCGCGCCAAGATGCTCACCGATCTGCAAACGTGCCTGCAGTTGCTGGACGAGGTCCGGGGCACCGAGCGCGAAACAGTGGTCCGGCAGCGCATCAAGGGCCGGATTCCGTTCCTCGTCGAGTCGATCTGGGTCAGGGTGCAGCCCATCAACAAGATGCAGCGCTATCTCCACACGCGCATTTACCTGCACGGCGGCGAGCCGCGCTACTTCGCCATCTTTGCCGGCAGAGGCAAGCCCTCAGCCCCCGCCTGGAACCTGAAGGATGTTGACTTTCGCGCGGGAGAAAAAGACGGGCAAACAGCTCGTGGCAAAGCGACTCGCCAACTCCTCACAGGCACGGTCGCAGGCTAACCAGGGGTCGGGGCAGGGCGGGGCGGAAAACGTCTGCCCCGCCCTCAACTTATCAGTCCACTCTGCCCCGGACCAATACAAGCCATCACTGTTCTGTATCACGAAGCAATCAATAGCAGACATCGCCTCTTCCAAATAGGGTCATGCTCACCACGCTCACCCTACCCCACTGCCTCCCTTCGCGCCTCCCTCTCTGCCCTCTTCGGCCTGGAAATCGCGGCCTGTGGGCGCGGTTCCTGACCTGCGCGCAGCCCACGAGGGACGCCAGCGCTCCGCCGCCGACAATTCCTCGACCCTTTCCGCATTCACGCGGCGCGTACGGCTTTCCCAACAGCAAGATCTGGCCCCAGCGCGGGCACCACGTTAAGATGCAGACGTCTTTGCCGCTACGCTCTTGACTGGGGAACCACTCGTCATGGACGCCGCACCTTACCGCGCCGGCGACCGCCGTCCCATCGCAGTGCGCCACTGGAGAGTTTTCCAATCCCTCGCCGCCTACCTGGCTCGCCTCGGCGTCTCCCCCAACGCCATTTCCCTCGCCGGCATGGGCTTCGGCATCCTCGCCGGCGTCGCCCTCGGACTGACGGCCTGCGCTGCCGGCGTCGAGGAGCGCCTGCTGTGGCTGGCCGCAGCCGTGTGCGTGCAACTCCGTTTGCTGGCGAACATGCTCGACGGCATGGTTGCCATCGAGGGCGCTCGCGCCGCGCCGGTCGGCGAACTCTTCAACGAGATACCGGATCGCGTTTCGGACGCCGCGACCCTCATCGGCGCCGGCTATGCGGCCGGCGGCGACCTGGTGCTCGGCTACAGCGCCGCCTGCGCGGCGCTATTCACGGCCTATGTGCGCGCGATGGGCAAGGTGGCCGGCGCCAATCAGGAGTTTTGCGGTCCGATGGCGAAGCAGCAGCGCATGTTCCTCGTGACCGGAGTCGCGCTGTATTGCGCCCTGGCGCCGCTGACCTGGCGGCCCGTGTGGGCTCCCTGGCCCGGGCGAAGTGTGATGGCGGGGGCGCTCGTCTTGATCCTTGCGGGCTGCCTCGTTACAGTCTGGCGCCGCCTGCGTCGCATCGCGGCCACCCTTCGGAAGTAGGGGCGAGGGGCGAGGGACGAGGGGCGAGGGAAGACAACTCGGTTTCTTCCCTCGCCCCTCGTCCCTCGCCCCTCGCCCCTGATCGGGGAACCCACGCCGTGAACGCCGAAACCCGCGCCCGGCTGTTCGGCTACGAACACGCCTTTGACCACCCCGTCACGGTGGCGATCGCGCTGACGGTCGCCATCGCCCTGCTGCTCGCGCCGCTGATTATCCTGCTCCTGGTACGTCTCGGCCGCGTCGGCCCCGCACAGCGCACCGAGCTGATGCAGCGCTACCGCTCCTGGCTCGTCCTGATTCCAGCGATGGGCGTGCCGATCCTGCTCGGAGCGGCGTGGACGATCCTCGGTATCGGGATCCTGAGTATCCTTTGCTATCGCGAGTACGCCCGCGCCACCGGCCTGTTCCGCGAGAAGTTCATCAGCCTGCTCGTGGTCGTGGGCATTTTCGCGGTCACTTTCGCCGTCGCCGATCACTGGTACGGGTTCTTCGTGGCCCTGTTCCCACTGAGCGTCGGCCTGATCGTGGCGCTGGCAACTCTCGCCGATCGACCCCAGGGTTATATCCAGCGCGTGGCCCTGGGGGTGCTGGGATTCGTGCTGTTCGGCAGCGCCCTCGGCCACCTGGGCTACATGGCCAACGACACGGATTACCGGCCGATCATGATGCTGTTCCTGCTGGCGGTGGAGGCCAACGACGTCTTCGCGTATATCACCGGCAAGACCTTCGGCCGGCGCAAATTGGCTCCGCACACCAGCCCCAACAAGACGATCGGCGGAGCGCTCGGAGCGTTGGTGCTGACAACGGCGCTGGTGCTGGTGCTGGGGCATTACGTCTTCGCCGGTCCGCCCGAGAGGCAAGGAGCGATGCGGGAGCCGTTGGTCCTTCTGGGGTTGGGGGTCATCATCAGCGTGGTCGGGCAGCTGGGCGACCTGGTGCTCTCGTCGATCAAGCGCGACCTCGGGCTGAAGGACATGGGGGCGACGATCCCTGGTCACGGGGGTTTGCTGGACCGCTTCGACAGCCTGATCCTGGCGGCGCCGGCGGTGTTTCATTATGTCGGCTACGTCCGCCAGATCGGCTTCGGGCTGGACCAGCCCGCGCGGATTTTCAGCGGAGGTTAGAGATCGCCATGATGCAGCCGTGGAAGCTGGAGCCGGCGCGCGACCTGGGCATGCCGCTGGGCGAGCGGTTGCGCAGCCTGCGGCGCGAGTGCGGGCTGATCGAGACGGCGGCTCACCTGTGCTGGGGCGCGCTGACGCGGACGTACTTCGCGCTGGCTCACCGGCTGACCGTGCGCGGCCAGGAGCACCTGCCGGCCGCGGCGCCGTTCATCCTGGCGGCCAACCACGCCAGCCACCTCGATGCGCTGGTGCTGGCGTCGGTCCTGCCCTGGCGGCTGCGCGACCGCATCTTTCCGGTAGCGGCGGGCGACACGTTCTTCCAGACGCCGCTGCTGGCCGCGTTCGCCGCCGGGGTGCTGAACGCTCTGCCGATGTGGCGGCGCAACTGCGGCCCGCACGCGCTCCTGCAACTCCGGCAACGCCTCGTCGAGGAGCCCTGCGCTTACATCCTCTTTCCCGAGGGCACGCGGAGCCGCGACGGCAAGATCGGGCGCTTCAAGTGTGGGCTGGGCATGTTGGCGGCGGAGGCGAACGTGCCGGTCGTGCCGTGTCATCTGGACGGCACCTTCGCCGCCCTGCCGCCGCACAGCTGGCTGCCACGCTGGCGCAAGATCACCCTGACGATCGGGGAACCTCTCTGCTTTGCGACGACCCCGAACGAGCGCGACGGTTGGGAGGAGATTGCCCAGACGGTGGAAGGATCCATCCGCCGACTCGGGGGCGTGGAGTTGAGGGAGGGTTTCCCGTCTCAATCGTAACAGCTCGCAACTCCGTCGCGAGCCGTGAGCGACAACGAGCGGCGGGGTTTCTCCCCGCCGGCTGGTCGGCGGGGAGAAACCCCGCCGCTCGTTTTCCGTTTGACATGCAGCTATTTAGAACCGGTCACTCATCCCCTCGCCCACAACTCATAGCCCAGCAGCAACCCCAGCCCGACGAGCGACATGAAAATGCGACAGCCGTTGAAGCGCAGCATCACGTCGCGGACGCTCAGATTGCAATACTCCTTCACCATCCAGAAGCCGCTGTCCGCCGGCGTCGTCATGAATGTGACGCCGTTCGCCACCGCCAGCACCAGCAGCGCCTCCTGTCCCGGATACGCTTCCGCCGTTTTCGCCAGGATTGCCGACGCCGTCAGGATGGCCGCCGTCGCCGACCCCAGTGCTACCCGCATCAGCACCGCCACGAGGTAGAACACCACCACGACCGGCACGTCCAATCGCCCCACCAACATCGCGATGGCATCCCCCGCCTTCGTGGCGACAATTACCTCCTTGAACCCTCCCGCCGCTCCGAAAAGGAACAGAATGCCGCCGACGTCCTGCAGCGCATCGCCGGCCACCTTCGCCAGGCCGTCCGCCGTCATGCCGCGCCGCCAACCCAGGAGCAGGAACGCCAGCAGGGTCGGCACCAGCAGGGCCATCGTCGGATCACCCAGGAATTGCAGCCAGGCGATCGGCGAGTGCGTCAGGAAGCCAAGGCCCTCTGCTGCCCAGTCCTCCAACTCGGCACGCGGCACCACCGGGGCCGTCATCCAGCGCGGCAACATCTGCAGATCGCCGAGGAGTTTCGCGCCGAAGCCCAGCACACTCAGCAGCAACGGCAGCAGCACAATCGTGACCGAAAGTGCGAAGGACGGCGCCGGGCCGGTCGCGGTCTTGTCCACAGCCGGGGCCGTCAGGTGCGCAGGCGCGGTGACCATCTGCCGCCCTGCCCACCAGCGCCCCGGGCCGAACCAGCCCAGCAGCACGATCGGAATGCCCATCAGTGTTCCGAAAACGATCGTCTGCACCATGACGGTGCTGCGGACACTCGCGTCGCTCAGCGTGTTGACGGCGCCGACGATGCCGGGGTGCGGCGGCACCAACGAATGCGTCACGCCCAGGCTGAACGCCAGCGGCAGCACAAACCACAAGAGCGATTTCCCCGTCTCGCGCTGTAGCTGCCACATGATCGGCAACAGCAGCAGAAAGCCGACGTTGAACAGCACCGGAATGCCGACGACGTAGGCCGCGATCAGGATTGCCAGCGAAGCCCGCTTGACGCCGAAGGTGTCGATGAGGGTGCGCGCGATGACGCGAGCGGCGCCGCTGACGTCGAGCATGCGGCCGAGCATGGCGCCAAGGGCGAGGATGACCGCCACGCCGCGCATGATATCGCCGACGCCCTTGCCGATCGCAGAGACCACGCTCTCCGGCCGCAGCCCCGCCGCCAATCCCAGCCCCAGGCTGACGAGCAGCAGGGCCAGGAAGGCGTGGACCTTCCAGCGCATGATCAGCCCGAGCAACAACACCAGGGCGGCGCCTGCGCAGACGGCCGGCCAGAGTTTGGGTTCCGTCGGGGCAGACTGCGCAAGGAGTGGGAACATGCGGAGGCCGTCTCAAGGGAACCAGGTGAAGAGAGCAAGCCCACGGGCCGCGGCCCGTGGGCTTAGCGGTCAGCGAGCCAGCTGCCCATCACCGTACCCACGCAGCGCCGATAGGCAACCCCTTTTTCGACCGGGAACAGCCGTAACCCCTCCGCCCGCAGCCGCGGCGCGTAATCGCGCTCATAGTCGGCGAAGGCCTCGGCGGAAGCGAAGTGGTAGCGAACCGCGAACGAATGGCCCGCCTCGTCGAGTTGGACGAGTTCGGCGTCGCTGGCCCCCGCGGCGAGGACGTCGTCGATGTGGCCGCCGGTCAGCCAGCGCAGCCAGTCGCGCGCCGTCGCCTCGTCCGGCAAAGTGACCGTCACCGTGTAGGCAATCTGGGACATCTGCAGAACCTCCGGCCAATGCGCCCCTCGCAGCCGTTCTAGCGGCTCGACACGCCGCGCGACCAGGGATCTCCGCCGTCGCCACGACATTTCGTTGACGGCCAACGGAGCGCAGGCCATAAAGGAGTTAGTCGATCATGTCTGCCATTTCTGCCGGCCCGCGCCCGATGGTCTGTGGGTCGCCTTTCTGAGAGGGATGCCGTGTACCGCCTTGCCGTTCTCCTGATCGTGCCGCTGTTGCTGCTCGCCCCGCTGGCCTCGACTGCCGGCGACAAGAAGAAGCCGGACGAGACCAAGAAACCACCCGACGACAAGAAAAAACCGCCGGAGGAGAAGAAGAAACCACCGCCGCCGAAGCTCATCATTGCCAAGGTCGAATTGCAGGATGGCACTTCGGTGCAGTGTCTCTTTCCACCGAAACAGACGGTAACCATCCGCGGCAAGGATGTGCCCCCGATCACGCTGAAGATTGAAGAAGTCCGTTATCTCGACCTCGAGACCGACGTTCACCGCGTTGGGACACAGACCTTAGACACCTTTTATGGTGAGATTCAGACGGCGGAGTTCAACGTGCGGATGCTGGTCGCGCAGCAGGATGTGGCCTTACCGCGTGCCCGCATCAAGCGCATCTTCTTCCCTGAGATGCCACGGGTGCTCACGGTGCCGTATTAGCGCGGGCACAAGCGACGGCTGGTTCGTAGTCCCGCCTTTCGGCGGGACTACGAACCAGCCGTTGTTTCTGCCTGCATTAGCAGCGCGTTGAAAAACCCCTCCCCCGGCCCCTCCCCGCAGCGGAGAGGGGAGTGCTGTGTCGAAAACCCCTCCCCCCCACCCCCTCCCCGCAACGGAGAGGGGGAGAAGAGCAGAGCGTCTTGGCTTGCTCCCCCTCTCCTCGCAGGGGAGGGGGTGGGGGGGAGGGGTTTTTCAACGGGCTGTTAGGGGCCTTGGGGCAGCCGCACCGTCGCCAGGTAAATGCTCGATTTGCCCTCGTGTGAGGAGTAATAGCTGACCCAAAGCAGCCCATCGTGCCAGACGAGGCCCGCGTAACTGGTATCACCGCCGCTCGGCAGCGTCAGGGCCGGCTCGTAGCCGTCGCGCTTCATGCGGGCCACGACCGTCTTCGCGCCGCCGGGGTAACTGCGGCTCGATGCCCAGAGACTGCCGTCGGGCAGGCGGATGAAGTTCGGTCCACCCAGGCGGTGCTTGGTCTCGTGCCATTTCCACTCGCGATAAGGCGCCCGGCTGCTGCCAATCCAGCCGAAGGTGTTGCCGCCCTCGCGCCGCACCAGCGCCAGCATCTCGCCGTCGGGGAGGAAACGCAACGTCGTCTCGTTGGGACGGCCGGGGATGTCCAGAGCCGCGATGAGGTCATACTTGACGCCGTCGGTGCTGCCGAAGAGCTTGACCCACCCCTCCTTTCCTGTCGTGCCATAGGAAACGCCGTAGGCCCGGCCCTCGTGCCAGGTCACGCGCCAAAGCCAGTCCCCCTCGGACAAAACGCGCTGTGTTGGCGTCCAGGTGCGAGCATCCTTGGAGAAGGCGACGCGCGGCTGGCGGCCCATGATGGTTTTCGTGCCGCGATAAACCGAGCCACCCGCCACGATCATCAGGCGGTCGTCGGGCGTGATCGACAAATGCGGGTCGCGCAGGTCGATGCCCTCCTCCGCGACCAGGGCAACCGACTGCCAACTTTTCCCATCGGTTGACTCCAGGATGCGCAACTTGCCGTCGCCGCCGACGTGGCCCTCCGCCTCGCGGAAGACGCAGTACCACTTGCCGCGCCAGCGGATCAGGTCCGTGAAGGCGCTGTGCGGTGCCTTGTCCCAGATCTTGGTGACCGAGACGAGTTGCGGCGCCTGGGCGTGGATGGCTGCAGGAACAGCCACTGCGAACGTCCATAAGAAGACAAAGGCGAGGGCAAAACGCAGTCGCGGCATGGTTCAAGCTCCTGTGCGGTGGCCGAGAAACCTGGGGCCATCCTACGCCGTCAGGTTGGTGAATCAACAAGCGCGGCGGACCGTCGCAAGGGTCCGGTGGTTGCAGGGCTGAACTGTGCTGCGGCGAGCGCGCACAACGAACGCAGATTGAGGCGGAAGTGGGTGTCGGCGTGCAATGCAATGCAACCCATTTTGCCCTTTTCTTCATTCTCTCACACCACCCCAGCCCCCACAACCCCAGCGCCCACAGTGTCCCATCGCTGGCGGCTTGTGTCCCGGCTGATGGCGTGGCGCATACAATCATGTCATCCAGGGAGCGACCGTTGTGAGCGACCAAGCGCCCGCCACCCACGAACTGCTCGACCAGGCCCGCGCCGGCGATGCGCAAGCACTGCAGGCACTGCTGCAGCGTTACCGCGAGTACGTCCGGCTGCTCGTCCGTTGCCGCGCCGCCGGCCGGTTGCAAGCGCGTGTCGATGGCTCCGATCTCGTCCAGGAAACGCTGCTGCGCGCCGCCCAGAACATTCAGCAGTTTCGCGGCGCCAGCGAGGAGGAATGGTGCGCCTGGCTGGCACGCATCGCGGAGCGCGAGGTGATTCATCAGGTGCGGCATCACCTGGGCGCAGCGAAACGCGCCGCGTCGCGGGAACAATCGCTGCCGGCGCTTCCGGACGACTCCGGCAACGGCGCCTCGCGGTTGGAGCGCTGGGTGGCGAAATCGCAGACCTCGCCCAGTCTCGCCGCCATGCGCAAGGAACGCGCGATCCTGCTCGCCGAGGCCCTCGCTCGCTTGCCGGCGGACCATCGCGAGGTGCTGATCCTGCGGCACCTGGAAGGGCTCGACTTCGCCGAGGTGGCGCTGCGCATGAACCGTTCCAGTGGGGCGGTCCGCGTCCTGTGGACGCGCGCCCTCAAGAAACTCCGTGAGGAATTGCAGGCCGGTCCCCAACTCGACTCGGGGTGTACACATGCCTGAATCCATCAATCACGAGGATCCGACCCTTGAGCTGCACATCGCCGATATTTTAGATTGTTATCGACAGGAACTCCGCGAAGGAGAGGATCCCGATCCCGAGGCCTGTCTCGACGCCCACCCGGAACTGGCGGCGGATCTGGCCGATTGTCTCCAGGGCCTCGCCGCGATGGAGGAGTTGCGGACCGTGCTCAGCACGCAGCCCTCACCGGCGTTCGCGCCGCGTTCCCTTGGCGATTTCCAGCTCGTCCGCGAGATCGGCCGCGGCGGCATGGGCGTGGTTTACGAGGCGAACCACACGCGCCTGGCCCGCCGGGTGGCGCTCAAGATGATCCGGGCGGGCAGCCTCGCCGACGGTCAGGATCTGGAACTGTTCCGCGAAGAGGCGCTCGCCGTCGCCTGTCTGCAGCATCCGAACATCGTGCAGCTCTACGAGGTCGGCGAGCACGAGGGCCAGCCGTATCTGGTGCTGGAGTACATCGACGGCGGCAGCCTCGATGCGAAGCTCGCCGGCACGCCGCTGGAGCCGTACCAGGCCGCGCGCCTCGTGGAGACCCTGGCGCGAGCGATGCACTGCGCTCACGAGCATGGCGTCATTCACCGCGACCTGAAACCTGCGAACGTCCTACTGGCGAGCGGGGGGCGTAAGCCCCCTGATGCCTCCGGGGATTCCACCGAAGCATCAGGGGGCTTACGCCCCCCGCTCGCCGATTTCGCCCCGAAGGTCACCGACTTCGGTCTCGCCAAGCGCCTCCACGCCGACCTCGGCCAGACGCAGAGCGGCACCATCAAGGGCACGCCGAGCTACATGGCCCCAGAGCAGGCGAGCGGCCGCACGCGCGAGGTCGGTCCGGCGACCGATGTCTATGCCCTCGGTGCGATCCTGTACGAGACACTGACCGGGCGACCGCCGTTCCGGGCGGCAACGGCGCTGGAAACACTCCTGCAGGTGACCTCGCTGGAACCGGTGCCGCCGTCGCGTTTGCAGCCGGGCGTACCGCGCGATCTGGAGACGATCTGTCTCAAATGTCTGCAAAAGGAGGCGCGCAAACGCTACGCCTCGGCGCAGGATCTCGCCGACGAACTCGGCCGTTTCCTGCGCTACGAGCCGATCCAGGCGCGGCCGGTCGGTGTCCGCGGGCGTGTCTGGCGCTGGTGCCGGCGCAACCCGGGCGTCGCGTGGATGGCGGCCGTCGCGGGGGTATTGTCGATCGTCGTCGGGTTGCTGGCGGTGTTGCGTTTGGCGGATGCCGCGGCGTCACGGGCGCGCGAGGCCAGCCGGCGCGCGGAACTCTTGGGCGACAATGGCTACGCAGCTCAAGGCGTCGCGAACAGCATCCTCATTCACCTGCGTGACCTGAGTTCGGCAGTGGAGACGACCGCCCGGAAGCCGAACTTGCGCACCTTGCTGGAGAAAGAGGATGGCAAGGGATTGCAGGACTTCTTCGAGAAGGTGCATATCCACTATGACAATCCGAAGGAAGGGTTGGTCGGCGCTGGCGGCGAGCCTCCTTTCAAGAGCTGGTACGTCCTCAGTGCGCACGGTATTCTGCTCGCGGTGACACCGGCAAACCCGAAGGTTGTTGGCATGGATTTCCAGGGCCGCGACTACTTCCAGGGCGCCCTGCGGCGTGCCCGGCAGACCGGCAGGGCCGCGATCCACATCTCCCGGGTCTTCCGCTCGCGCAACGATGATCGCTACAAGTTCGGGATTGCGACCGTTGTCCACGGCGAACAGGGTAAGATCCTTGGGGTCGTTGTGGCCACCGTGACGACGAACTCGACGATGGGGTTGCTGCAACTGCACGATGAGCGGCAGAAGGC
>DASPXY010000744.1:0-14934 GCA_035637055.1 Gemmataceae bacterium
TCGTGGCGAGCCGGGAGCGTGAGCGACCGGAGGACACTCTTCTCCGGTCGCTCACGCTCCCGGCTCGCCTTTTTGTGGCTCTCTTTCGGCTTCTGCTCGCGCGGGTTCCGTTTGTCGTAGCGGACGTAGCGGAACTTCGACTTCTTGAAGACTTCGTCGATCAGCTCGAACAGTTCCGGGTCGTACTCCGCCAGCTTCTCGCGGGTGTTGATGTCGTTGTGGACGCCGCCCGGCGGGGCGTTGCAGTCGAAGTAGGACTGCACCCCCTCGGCCCAGTATTCGCCCGCGTTCGTCGCCGCGTAGGTCTTCTTCCACAGGCCCTTGTCCATGGCGCGGGTGAAGATGCCCTTGAGGCGAGCGTCGAATTGCCGGTCGATGCGATTCAGGCCCATCTCGTGGATGACGTGGGCGAACTCGTGGACGAGGATGTTCTCGTTGCGATAGCGGTCGCCCTTGAGGTTGAGCAGGTTCTCCTCGCCGCAGCTGACCGCCGGTCGTTGCCGGGTCGCCCCCAGGCCGCGGGCCCGTTTGTCCCAGTATTCCCTTGGTTTGAGATCGCTGTGCTCCGGGATGTCGGTGGTGAGTTCGGTCGGCGCCATCACCGCGACGCGGACCTTGCTCTTGATGATCGCTTGCCGCACGTCCTCGCGGTTGTCAAGCATCTGATTGATGATGTAGACGGCCTCCAAAAGCGCCTTGTCCGATACCTTTTCTGAACTGAGGACCGGCAAGCCGCCGGCGCTGGCGTACTTCTTGTAGAAGGGCGCGAGCTTGAGCGCCGCGCGGACCTCCTTCGGTACGTCGGTGACTTGAGTTTTTTGCTCCGGGAGTGGTTGGGCACCGACCCCTTCGCGGACCACGAGCGAAACGAAGCCAAGCAAGAGCAGGGTGACGACCCTCCGGGCCAGCACAGCGCTTCGCATGACAGGCAACTCCAAAAGGTTGATTATAGCAAGTCTGCCCAGGTGTTCACTACAGGTGTTCGTTCCCTCCTGCCTGGCTGTAATCGAGAAATCGTTCTGCGGGCGTCGCGCAACTGGGCCTCGATGCAGAAAACTTCACCTCGGCGCGGCTGGCTTCAACGGATACAATCCGCCGCCTCAGGTCGTGGGGAGCGATGCGCTTGCTCCGACCTGCAGGAACTTGCCCAGTCTACCGCGCCACCCATCTTCCGGAACAAAGGAGAGGCCAATGCTCTCGTCTCGTCGCGTCTGTGCCGCTGTGCTCGCGCTGGGTCTGGTGTGCTCCGCACTACGTGCCCAGGAGCCCAAGGCCATCCCGATTCCGCCGCCCGCCACACCGCCTGCTCCGGCCGCCGTGGCACCGCCGCCAGCGACCGCCGTCGCCGCCACCGTCAACGGCCAGCCCATCCTCGAACTCGCCGTCTATCGCGCCCTCCTCCGCGATGACCCCGCTCAGCGCGAGAAATTGCGCACCGAGGTGATCAACTTCCTCGTCGAGAACGCCCTGATTGACCAGTACCTCGATCAGCAGAAGGTCGCCGTCGATGCCAAGGACATCGACACGCGCTTCGGAGAGGTCAAAGCCAAGTTGATCGAAGGTCTCAAGAAGCCTTTTGAGGATATCCTCAAGGAACTGCATCTGACCGAGGCCGACCTGCGTACTCAGATCCACAACACCCTGCGCTGGGACAAGTTCATTGCCCAGTACGCCACCGAGAAGGCGCTGCGCGAGTTCTTCGACGCCAACCGGGCCACCTTCGACGGCAGCCAGATGCGCGCCCGTCATATCCTCGTGGCCGCCCCGGCCAACGACGCCAAGGCGGTCGAGGCGGCGAAGGCCAAACTGCTCGGCCTGAAGAAGCAGATCGAGGACCAGGTCGAGGCCGGCCTGAAAGCAGTCGCCAGTCAGGACAAGCTGGCCCAGGAAAAAGCCCGGATGCAACTGCTGGCCGACGCCTTCAGCGCCGCCGCCAGCAAGGAATCGGCGTGCCCGTCGAAGTCGGCGGGCGGCGAACTCGGCTGGTTCCCGCGTTCGGGCCGCATGGTCGAGCCCTTCGCCAAGGCGGCGTTCGCCCTCAAGCCCTACCAGATGAGCGACATCGTCGCCACCGAGTTCGGTTTGCACCTCATCCTGGCGACCGACTCCAAGCCGGGTCGTGACGTCAAGTATGAGGAGATGCAAGAGATCGTAAAAGAGGTTTATGGCGATCGGATCCGCGAGACCGTCGTGGCCCGGCTGCGGCCGACGGCGCAGATCGTCATCAACCCGGCGCCGAAGCAGTGACCTCGGCAAGCCAACACAGGCGAACGGCCGGCGTGAGCCGGCTGGTGAGACGTCTTACCAGCCGGCTCACGCCGGCCGTTCGCCATTTCAAGCACCTTCCTGACGATGTTCGTAAATTCGCTTGCGAACAGCGCCCGCGCGCGCGAGAATCACGGCGCGCCTTGAAGTACGGCCGGCCGACCGTTGCTCGCGCCGGCCAGTTGCGATGTTGGACCCCTTCTCGGAGCCGTTCCCATGCACCGACGGATTGCACCTCACCTCCGCAGGTTGGTCGCCGCGTTCGTGTTGTTCGCGGCCCTGAACATCACCGGCTGTTTGCCGGGCGCCGCCTGGTTGCCGGACTCCAGCGGCATCATCTACACGGGCGGCAAGGAATTCACCCAGCTGATCCATTACGACGTCACCCGCAACGAGCAAAAGACTCTCGTCGCCGACACCAAGGCACCGACGTTCTGGCCGGCCGTCAGCCCCGACGGCAAGCGCATCGCCGTGGCTCACATCCACGCCAAGGAGAAGAAAGGCCCGACCACGGTGCAGGTCATTGTCTACGACCGCGGCGGCAAGGAAGTGCAGCGCTCGAAGATGTTCCCCTGGACCGAGAAGGCGAAGGGAGACGGCATCAAGGGCAGCCTGGTACAGTTATTCTGGGGGCCGCAGGATCAGGGCGTCATCGTCAGCGACGCGGGCAACAACAACGTGGGCATTTACGATCCGAAAATGGATCGCCTGGTGAATCTGAAGGACGCCTGGCTGTTGAACTTCGCCGGCGGCCCGGTCCGTCCGGACGGGGCCGGCTTCCTCGTGATGCACAGTGCCGAGTCGGTCATCAAACTCGGGGGAGGCGAGCCACCGCCAGCCGACAAGCCCCCCGCTTTCAGCCTGGTTGGCTGGGATGGCAGCAAGCGGGCCATCAAGCCGCCGGCGCTGCTGCTGGACAAGGAAGCCCTCAAGAAGGAAACAGACGTCAACAAGCTGATCGCTCTCCTCTCGCCCTGCATCTACCAGTCCGGCTGGGAGGATGACGTCGCCTGGGTGAGCTGGAACGTCGATCGGCTGCGCTACTTCACGAAGAAGGGCGAAGCCATTATCGACAGCGTCAAGCCGCTGCTGGCCGACGATGGCCGCGTCGTGCAGTTGCGGCACAAGTTCCCGGGCGGCCAGGCGGAGGTGCAGATAGTCTCGCCCTTCGGCGTAGAGAAAAAGGCCGGCGAAGCGAAGGAGGGCCTCCGTGTCGAGGTCCGCAAGGCCGGTCAGAAGCAGGCCGAGGTGCTCCTGAAGAACGCCGAGTTCTGCGTCCCGACAGTGTCTCCTAACGGCCGGATGCTCGCGCTGTGGTGCCTGGAGCAGAAAGGGAAGCAGGCTACAGAGCCTATCAAGATCCTGATTATCGACGACAAGGGCGCCGTCACCGCCAAGCTGACTGTGCCGCACTGACCACGCCGGGCGAGTATCTGAGCCCGACATGCCTGACGAGGGACTCTCTGATGGACATCCACCTTTCGCGGCGTCACTTTCTGGGCGCGGCTGGCGCGGCGCTGTTGGCTCCGGGCTTGTGGGCCACGGCCGCGCAGGGCCGCAAACGCCCGCGTGTGGCGGCGATCTACACCGTCTTCCGCCATCGTTCGCACGCCCACGTCATCCTCGAAAAGTTCCTCCGCCCCTACCTGTTTCGCGGCCGCCGCATCGAACCGCCAGTCGAGGTCGTCTCGTTCTACGCCGACCAGATCGCCGCCGACGGCGACGTGTCGGCCGAGGTGGCGAAGCAGTTCAAGATTCCTCTTTTCAAGACCATCGCCGACGCCCTCTGTCTCGGCGGCAAGGAGCTGGCCGTCGATGCCGTACTGTCGATTGGCGAGCACGGCAATTATCCGACAAACAAGCTCGGACAGGTCGAGTATCCGCGCAAACGATTCTTCGACGAGGCCGTCGCGGTGATGCGCCGGAGTCGCCGCTTCGTGCCGTTCTTCAATGACAAGCACCTTTCTTATCGTTGGGACTGGGCGCGCGAGATGTACGACACGAGCCGCAAGCTCAGCATCCCCTTGATGGCCGGCAGTTCGGTGCCGCTCGCCGAACGCCGGCCGGCGCTGGAGCTGGCCGCCGGCGGTGCTCTCGAAGAGGCCGTCTCGATCCACGGCGGCGGCGTCGAGTCGTACGATTTTCACGGTCTGGAAGTGCTGCAATCGTTCGTCGAGGCGCGCAAGGGCGGTGAGACGGGCGTCGCCAGCGTGCAATTCCTGCGAGGCGATGCGCTGTGGCGGGCGGCGAAGGAGCGCCGCTGGTCGCTGCCGCTGGCCGAGGCTGCGATGGCCGCCGAGTTCGGCAAGAAGGTGCCCGACCTCCGTACGCTTCGCGAGGGCAAACTGGCCGAAGCGCACGGCATTTTGCTCACCTATCGCGATGGTTTCCGGGCGATCGTTCTCAAACTCGGCCGCGACAGCATCCGCTGGAACTTCGCGGTCAAACCGGTCGGCGCCGCGGCGCGGGCGACGCGCTTCTATGTCGGCCCGTGGGGCAATCGCAACCTGTTCATGGCACTCTCTCACGCGATCCAGGATCACTTTGTCCAGGGGCGCTCGCCCTACCCGATCGAGCGCACCCTGCTAACGACGGGCATCACCGAGGCGGCGATGCGCTCGCGCAGCCAGGACGGCGCGCAACTGCAGACGCCGCACCTGCACATCGCCTACGAAGCACGCGACTTCCGGGCCATGCGCGAGGACGGCGCCTCATGGAAGGTGATGCCGCCGGGCACGCCGGAGACGAAGGGCATTACCCCAATCGGGGATCGATAGTGAACGATGATCTTGTGCGGCGCGTGCGTGAGTTCATCGCCAGGGAGACAGGGCTCCGTTTGGAGCGGGTGACGCTCGCCACTGATGTGGTCGAGGACACCTGCATCTACGGGATCGATGTCGAGGAGCTGGTTGTGAACTTCAGCAAGGAGTTTGGCGTCGATGTGAGCAACTTCCGCTGGTATCACCATACGGGTCCGGAAGGTTGTTGCCCTCTGTGGCTGTTCTACAGGCCGTGGTGGGCGCGGAAAACCCGTGTGCCGATCACCGTCGAGGCGCTCGTCGAATCGGCCCGCAAGGGTGTGTGGTCGCTCAGTTATCCTGAAAAGGAGCGAGAGGACTGAATGGCATTCACAGGGGAGCGCTAATGAGGCGTATCGAGCCCTATCCACTGTGGTTGGGTCACATCGGCGATGCCCGCGACCCGCGCCGCGTACTCGACGCCGGCATTACGGCGCTGGTCGATCTCGCCGTGGAGGAAGTGCCGGCGGTCAAGGTGCGCGAGCTGGTCTACTGCCGCATCCCGCTGGAGGATGGGACGGGGAATACGCCGGAGTTGCTGCAACTCGCGGTGCAGACGGTGGTGGGATTGCTCCAGGCGAGGATGCCGACGTTGGTATTCTGCGGTGCCGGGATGAGCCGTTCCCCCGCGATTGCCTCGGCGGCGCTGGCGCTGTGGACCGGGCAAACCTGCGAGGATTGTCTGGCACTCGTCAAGCAATTCGGCCCGGGAGATGTCTCGGTCGGCTTGTGGCAGGACGTGCGCGACGCCTGGGCGCGGCTAAAGGCGCTTGCAAAACCAGGCGAGCGGGGGGCGTAAGCCCCCTGATGCTGCGCTTCGTCTCTGCATCAGGGGGCTTACGCCCCCCGCTCGCCGGGGCCACGACTAACGCGGATTCTCCTTGTCAATGAACTCCGGCCGGGCACGGGGCTCGCGTGCCTGCGCTGCGGGGGGAACCTCGACCGTGGGGAGCGGGCCACGCTCGGCGCCGCGATTGTCCGGGGCAGCGGCGGCGGGGTTGGCGGCCTTCTTCAGTTCGTCGCGCACATAATCCAGTGCCTTCTCCAGCACGCGATCCTTGAAGTCGGCCCGCACCTTCTCGCCGTCCTTCGCCTTGGGGGCCGGCTCACCCGGCCTGCGGACAATGTCGCGGTCGCGCCTCCAGCGATAGTATTCGAGGCGTTCCTCATCGGGGAGTTTCACCTCGTAGCCGGAGTTCGGCCGCACGCCCCACTCCTCTTCTTCCTTGGCGTCGGGGAAGCGGTGGATGTTCTTGCCGCTCGGCCGCCAGTAGCTCGCCGTCGTCAGCTTCATGGCGCTGGCGCCGCCCTCCATCGGAATGATGTTCTGCACGCTGCCCTTGCCGTAACTGCGCTCGCCGATAATCACGGCCCGGGCGTGATCCTGCAGGGCCGCGGCCACGATCTCGCTGGCGCTGGCGCTGTAACGGTTGAGGAGAATGGCGATCGGATAGCTCGTCTGTCCGGTCGGCATGCGGCGGGCGTCGTAGATTTCCTCCTTGTGGTTGCGGCCCTTGGTACTGACGACGCGCTTCCCTTCAGGCAAGAACATCGAGCTGACTTCGACTGCGGAGCGCAGCAGGCCGCCGGGGTTGTTGCGCAGGTCCAGCACCAGGCCGCGGGCGCCGATCTTCTGCAATTGCTCGACGACGCGGGTCAGTTCTTCCACCGTGGTCTCGGTGAAGGCCGTAATGCGGATATAGGCGATCTTGTGAATCTTGTCGATGAAGAAGTCCCACTTCTTGAGGTCTTCCTCCATGCGCCGGTCGCCGAGGACGCTATCGACGCGGATCTCGGCGCGGACGATCGGAATATCGACGGATTTCTTCGACCCCTCATGGTAGACGGTCAGCAGGACCTTCTGGCCGGCGTCGCCCTGGATCATCTCGATGGCCTTCTTGAGCGGCATGTTCTCGGTCGATTTGCCGTCGATCTTGGCGATGATGTCCCCCGCCATGATGCCGGCCTCATAGGCCGGCGTGCCGACCATCGGGCTTTCGACGAAAAGCTGGCCGATACGATCGACGCCGATCTTGATGCCGACGCCGCCGAACTTGCCGCGGCTCTGCCGCTGGAACTGCTTGTACTCCTCGGGGCCGATGAAACTGGAGTGCGGATCGAGCCGTTCGAGGCCGCCGCTGATCATGTTCTCGACCAGCTCGCGCATCTTGCCGCGATCAAGCTCTTTCGCGTATTTTTGCTGGACCTCTTCGAGGACGTCCACGAGCAAGCGCAGGTTTTCATGCTTGGCCTGCACGTCGGCGGCGCGCGGCGGCGCGCTCTGCAAGGGGCCGCTACTGAGCCCGACGCGCAAGGCGAGACCAACCAGCGACACGGCGGCAATGCCAACCAACCAGGACAGGTTCCAGCGTGACATGGATCAACGATCCTCCTGCGCTGAGATATACGAAGGGGCGCGGCGAGGCCCAATCAGCTCATGCGGAGGATTATAACCGAGGTGGGACGGGTACGCGAGGGGAGAATGAAGACACGAGGATCGAAGATCGAAGATAGAGGATCGAGGATCGAGGATCGAAGATCGGACAGCCCGCTCTTTCGATTCTCGATCTTCGATCCTCGATCTTCGATCCTCTATCTTCGATCTTCGATCCTCGTCACGGCTGCACCTGCTCGAAACTGACATCGGCAATCGGCGACCGGTTCGCTTCCGGCGGGCCGCCCTCCAGATGGGCCAGCATCTCCCGTGCTGGCGCCAGGTCTGGTTTGAGTTGCAGGGCCAGCTGCAGGTGGTGCTTGCTCTGCTCGGGTTGGCGGAGGTGCTCCAGCATCCGCGCGATCTTGTAGTGCGCCTCCGCTTTGCCCTGGACCTTCGACAGTACGGCAAAACTCTCGTCGATCCGCCCCGCCCTGGCCAGGGCCAATCCATACTGTGTCCCGTACTCGCGGTTCTCCGGCTCCAGCGTGTGCGCTTTCTGCATGTTCACCAGAGCGCCGGCCCAGTCCTTTTTGCAGCACAGGCAAATGCCCCGCTCCGACCACAGCGACGCCTCTTTCGGCAGTTTTTTCAGGCCCTTGTCGTAGACCTCCAGAGCACGGTCGTAATCGTCTGCCTTCACGTACAACCGCCCCAGTGCCACATACGCCTTCTTGCAACGGGGATCGAGGTCCATCGCCTTTTGGTACAATTGGCGAGCCTCGTCGCGCATGAGTTGTTGTTGGTGCGAGCCGTTCTCGGCCTGTTCGGCAGCCTCTTCGCGGAGATCGCCAACTGCCACACAGAAGTCGGGGGTGGGCTTCCGCGGCGGTGCTGGGCTTGTCTTGCGCCCCTCCACACCCATCAGGTTCATCGCCGACCCACCCGGCACCCCCGGCTGCGTGACACAGCCAGCGCACGCTCCCAGCAGGCACAGGGCGAACCGCGACAGGGATCTGCGACAGTCCATTGTCTCCCCCAATCAGTGGTGAGTGGTGAGTGGTGAGTGGTGAGTGAAGACAGGTTGCTCTTCCCTCACCACTCACCACTCACCACTCACCACTTCCTTAGAATTCACAAATGAAGCTGGCCGACGCCTCGACCATGAGTTCACGAGTCAGCTGGACGGGATGTCTACGGAATCGGCAAATCGATTGCACGATCTCCAGGAGATCCCGGCAATCGCTCGCCCGCGCCGAGCGGCCCTGACCATAGTAGCGCTCGTACAGATAATCGACCGCTTCCGGACAGGGGTTCATGCCAAGCCGTTTCACCACCAAGGTGAAGATGCGCTCGTAGACGTCGCGCGGCGGCGCCTGAATCTCGACCTTGTGCCGGATACGGCGGAGGAAGGCGTCGTCAACCAGATCCTTCGGGTCCAGGTTGGTCGAGAAAATAATCAACTGCTCGAAGGGCACCTCGAACTTCTTGCCCGAGGCGACCGTCAGGAAGTCATGCCGGTCTTCCAACGGCAGAATCCAGCGATTGAGCAATTCCTTGGGACTGCACAATTGGCGGCCGAAGTCGTCGATCAGGAAGACTCCGCCGTTCGCCTTGATGTGCAGCGGTGCCTGGTAGTAGTTCGACGATGCATTGTAGCGCAGGTCGAGCATATCGAGGTTCAACTCGCCACCCGTCACCACCACCGGCCGGCGGATGCGCACCCAACGCGGATCGACCGTGCCTGTATTCAACAGCCGGCGAATCGTCGCCTCGTTGTCCTCCAGGCGCTCGTTGTTGTCGCTCTCGACGGCCTGGTGGACGGCCTGGTCGTAGACGGTGACGATGCTGTTTTCCGCCAGGAAGGCATAGGGGGTGTAGATTTCGCCGCCGGCGTTGTTCATGAAGTCGCCGATGCTGCGCGCCACCGATGTCTTGCCGTTGCCGGGCGGACCATAGATGAACACGCTCTTGCCGCTCACGATGGCCGGACCAAGGGCATTGAACAATGCCTCGGGGATGACCAGGTGAGCGAAGGCGGCCCGCAGCGGTTCGGGGCTACAGTTGATGCCCGTGACCGACTGGCGGTACGTCTGTTCGACGTAATCCTCCAGCGGCACCGGCGCCGGGCCGACATACGCACATTGTTTCATCGCCTCCTGCGCGCGCTTGCGACCCAGCTCGGTCAGGTTGAAGCGGTAACTGACGCGGCCGATCAACTCGCCGCCGGTCACCTCAAGGCATTTTTCGTCCTTGAGGAAGCGCAACGCTTCTTCGAGGACCTTGAACGGCAAGCAGGCCGCGCGGGCCAGGTCGAGGCCGAGCATTGCCCCGCGAACGTACACCGTCCGGAGCAGCAGGTCGGCGAGGAACGGAAGCGAGAGCCCCGCTTCCTGAAGGGTGTCCGGCGCCGTCGGGGCTTCCGGCATGCCGGCGCCGTCCCAGTCCAGTCCCGTCTGTCGATTCATGGTGAAACTCACAGGCGTTTGAAAAAGGTGGATGGTGGATGATGGATGGTGGATGGTGCAGAGAAGCAAGCTCCTCCTTCACCATCCACCACCCACCATCCACCATCCACCGGTTATTTAACGGAGCGACTCAGCCAGAACACCGCGATGGCACCGATGACAAGAGCGACCTGAATCATGGTCGCCTGATCGCCAAGGATCGATCGCAGGTTGCCGAAAAGGATCAGGTGGTTCATGGTTGCGACTCTCAGGGCGAGTCTCAGGCTACAGTTGGAGCCCCGGCGGTTGCCGGGACTCCAACCCAATCACACATTAACGGGGGCTCGGTCCCGTTGGGCCACCGGGGGCCATGCCGGGGCCGGTGCCCTGCGGCGGCAGCAAGCCCTGGGCGTTGAGTTGGTGCCTGCGGATGGAGATATCCATCTGCACTGCGGACAGGCTCTTTTCGGTCGGGTCGTGAATATCGACCTGCCACGCCACGGGGCGATCCGCAGTCGCATAGTTCAGGAACTTGTAGAGCGCTTCGACGCGCTTCTGATTCAGTTCGCGACGGGCGTTGACGCCCTTCTCCGGGGCGGCCGGATCGTAGACGACATCGTTGGCGGTGGCGGTCTGCAAGTAGACCTTCGGATCCGGATGCGGTCGCACGCGCGCCAGGTGGGTCAGATAGGTTTGTCCACCCAGCGTCAGCTTGTCCGTCGCCGGCTCGAAGAAGTCCGCCCACACCGTTTGGTCAAGGATGTGGCCATTGAACACCTGCGTGCCAAAGGCCTCCTCAACCGACTCCCGGGCTTGCGAATTGTAGCGCTCCGGCCAGCAAGGGTCCACGAGGCGGTCATACAACCTGCAACCCCCCAGGACTGTGAGCGCTGCCCCCACGCAGCCCGCCACGAACGCCCTTGTGATGAATCCGTTCATCCAGGTTCTCCTCAATTCGGTGGATGGTGGATGGTGGATGGTGGATGGAGAAGAAAGCCGGTATCTGTCGCTCTTCACCATCCACCATCCACCATCCACCATCCACCATTTGGTTACTTGAACATCGTTTCCATGATGCTGATGGCCGCCGGTCCCACGAGGACCACAAAGATTCCGGGGAAGATGAAGAGGATCAGCGGGAACAACAGCTGCACTGCCGTCTTGGCCGCCTTTTCCTCTGCGATCTGTTTGCGGCGCGTCCGCATCGAATCCGATTGCACGCGCAATGCCTGGGCAATGCTGGAGCCGAAGCGATCCGCCTGGATCAGAATGGCCGCCAGGGCACGCACGTCATCCACGCCCGTCCGCACGCCCAGGTCATGCAGCACCTCGCGGCGCGGCCGACCCATCTGCAACTGGAAGTTCGCCAGCGAAAATTCCTCGCAGATGACCTTCGCATGGTCGCTCATCTCGTCGCACACCTTCCGCATGGCTGCGTCCAGGCCCAGGCCGCTCTCCACGCACACGACCAGCAGGTCGAGGGCGTCGGGCAGGCTCAGGAAGATGGCCTCCTGGCGTTTCCTGCGCAGCCACCACAACACGATGCTCGGCAGGTAGAAACCAAGGGCGGTGAAAATCACCACCCACTGCATCGAACGCCATCCCAACTCCCGGCCGGGCAGGAAGATCACCGCCGAGCCGAGGAAGAACAGCAGCAAGCAGGCGAAGCGAACACCGGAGTAGACCATCGTCGCCGCGTCGCTGCGGAAGCCGGCGTTGGCCAGCTTCGTCTTGAGCTGGCTCTGCTCGGCCTCGGTGTTCGGCATCAGTGGTGCCGAGATGGCCTTGGCGGTTTCGAGCAGACCGGCGAAACGTTCGTTCTTGCCTTGCCTTGGATCTTCAATATCGGCCAGCGAGGGCGGGCGGCTCAAGCGCGCCAGCCGGTCCAACGCCTTGCTGTTGCGGGCGGAGATCATTGACAACACGGACCAGATCGCGAACACAATGCCGACAAACACCAGCAGCGGAATGATGGCAGTCACAGTAACCATGGGTGCATCCTCATCTGAGTGGTGGGTGGTGGGTGGTGGGTGGTGGGTGGTGAAGCAAAACCACTTGCTTGCTTTTCACCATCCACCATCCACCATCCACCATCCACCAAGGTTAGACCTTGATATTGACAATCTTCTTGATGACCAACGCCCCCACCAGCTGGGCGATCAGTGCGAACACGCTCATCTTGATGCCGAGTTCGTGTGTCCATAGCCGCTCGACATAGTCCGGCTTGAGGTAGAGCATCAGGATGAACAGGCCGAACGGCAGGGCAATCAGGATCACGCCGCTGAGGCGGCCTTCCGCCGTCAGCGCTTGCACTTGCCCCAGGATGCGGTAACGCTCACGGATAACATAGCCGATTTTATCCAAGATTTCCGACAAATCGCCGCCCGTTTGCCTTTGAATCAACACCGAGGTCACAAAGAACCGCAGGTCGAGGTTGGGGACGCGATCGCACATCGATTTCAAGGCGTCCTCAATTGGGATACCGAGGTTCTGTTCCTCGTAGACGCGATTGAACTCATCGGCGATCGGCGAGGGCATTTCCTCGGCGACCACGTGCATACCTGCCGCCAAGCTATGGCCGGCTCGCAACGCCCGGGCCACCAATTCCAAGGCGTCGGAGAGCTGCGCGGCGAACCTCTTGAGGCGCGCGCGCCGCTTGTTGAGCAGCCACGCCCACGGCGTCATGAACATCAGCAGCGCGAAGATCGGGGCGAGATACCACTTGATCCCCCCCAGGATGATGCCTGTCGCCCCGAGGACGGCCAGTAACAGGCCGACACCGAACAAGGTGCTCGGCTTGATGTGGCAGTCTGCTTGCATGAATAACTTCTGCAAGCTCAGAAAGCTGGGCGTCAGCATCTCCAGGAAGTTGCGCTTGTCGCGCTCGAAAGCCGTCTTGCGCAAAATGCTGGCCGACTCATCTTCGCGCTTGCGCTTGCCGGTCAGCGTGTCCAGGCGCTCGACCGTCTTTTGATTGCCGTTGTCGGCAAACATGAACATTACGAGGCCGACCAGGGCACTGACGCCCACGAAGGCCAGTACAGAGATCATCACAGGATTCATATCAAGGTGCCCTTTGTCCGCGGTCCGCCGCCCTCCACCGAAACCCACCTGTCGGCGGACCAGAGGACAACGGACAAATCATTGTTAGTCTCGTCGCGAAACCCCTCCCCCAACCCCCTCCCCCACAGGGAGAGGGGGAGCAAGCAGTCCGGCGTTTCTTCTTCTCCCCCTCTCCGCTTCGGGGAGGGGGTTGGGGGGAGGGGTTTCGCCCCACAGTCTTAGTCTCGCAGCAGCACACGCTCGGCGAACAGGTTCGACGGGAGCTTGATCCCCGCCGCCTCCAGGCGGCTGATAAACGTTGGCCTGACCCCCGTCGCCTCGAACTGCCCGAAGGCGCGTCCGTTCTGATCAATGCCAAGTTGCTTGAAGCGGAAAATGTCCTGCATAATGATGACGTCCTGTTCCATATTCATCACCTCCGTAATGGAGGTGATCTTGCGCGGCCCGCCCTGCAGACGGGACGCCTGCACGATCAGATCGACGGCACTGGAGATCTGCTGCCGCATCGCCTTCATGGGCAACTCCATGCCGGCCATCATGACCATCGTCTCCAGGCGGGCCTGGGCGTCGCGCGGGCTGTTGGCGTGCAGGGTCGTCATCGAGCCGCTGTGGCCGGTGTTCATGGCCTGCAGCATGTCGAGCGACTCGCCGCCGCGGCACTCGCCGATGATGATGCGCTCGGGCCGCATACGCAGGGCGTTGCGGACCAGGTCACGCGTGTTGATGCAGCCCTTGCCCTCGATGTTCGGCGGCCGCGTCTCCAACCGCACAATGTGATCCTGCTGCAGCTGCAACTCAGCCGCGTCCTCGATCGTCACGATACGCTCGTCGTGCGGAATGAAGCTCGACAGCGTGTTGAGCAGCGTCGTCTTTCCGGAACCCGTACCGCCGCTGATAATCAGGTTCAACCGCGCCTTGATGCATGCCTCCATCAGCATCGCCATCTCGGGCGTGAAGGCCTTGAAGTTCAGCAGGTCTTCCAGCTTCAGCGGGTTGGCACCGAAGCGGCGAATGGACAGCGAGGCGCCGTCGAGGGCGAGCGGCGGAATGATGGCGTTGACACGGCTGCCATCGGGCAAACGGGCATCGACCATCGGGCTGGTCTCGTCCACGCGCCGGCCGACCTTCGACACGATGCGGTCGATGATCTGCAGCAGGTGGTCGTTGTCGCGGAATTTGACATCCGTCTTCTCCAGCTTACCGCGACGCTCCACATAGATCTTGTGCGGGCCGTTCACGAGGATATCGCTGATCGTTGGGTCTTTCAGCAGCATCTCCAGCGGGCCGAAACCGAAGGTCTCGTCGAGCACCTCGTCGATGAGGCGTTCGCGCTCCATGCGGTTGAGGAGCGGATTTTCCGTATCGCACAGCCGTTCGACCACCAGGCGAATCTCGCGCCGCAGGGTATCGCCGGCCAGGTCGCTCACCCGCGACAGGTCGAGCTTGTCCACCAGTTTGCCGTGGATGAGCCGCTTGAGTTCCTCGAAGCCCTTATTCGACTCGGCCTTCAGTCCGATCTGCGACTGGCTCCCAACACGGCTGATGCCGCTGTTGCCGCCGCTCATACCGGTGAGGCCGCGCTGCAAACGTGACATGGATGCTTATCTCCAGGAGGAGTGGGTGGTGGGTGGTGGGTGGTGGATGGTGAAAAGCAGAACCATGCTTTGTCTTCACCATCCACCATCCACCATCCACCATCCACTACCCACCGTCTTGTTACCGAAACGAGAAGAACCCGCGCCGTTCTTTCTTGGGCGCTTCCTGCGGGGTTCTGCCACACAGGGCGTTGGCCAGATCCATCAGGCTCAGTTGGGCCTTGCTCTTGGGGGCGTGCTGCACCAGCGGCACGCCGGCGTTGCGAGCGCCGAGCATGGACTTGAAATCATTGGGAATTTGCCAGTAGATCGGCCGGCCCACGGTCTCCTCAGCCTTCTTGAGCGTGATGTCGCCGTCCTCGCTGCCGACACGGTTGACGATCACCTTGACC
>DASPXY010000745.1:0-3635 GCA_035637055.1 Gemmataceae bacterium
AGAGGTCGGCGGCCAGTTTGCCGACGAAGTTGTCGTTCCACACCAGCCAGGCATCGTCGGCGGCAGGAAGGGGCTGAAACGGGGTCGGGCCGAAGACGCAGTGGAGCAAGCGCGACTGAGCGGCCGGTTCGCCAGGCCCCCCCGCGGCACGGGCCGCCGAGGCGGCGTCGGCGATGGAGCCGTGAGCGACCGCCTCCGCACACCAGGCGGCGTGCGCTGCGGTTTCCGCCTCGGGCGTGCCTTGCTTCCGCGCGGCCGCACGAGCGGCAGAACGGGCCGCGTTGGCCGCCCGGTCGGCCTCGGCGAGTTCCTCGTAACTCGCCTTCCCCTCGGCGAAGCGCTCCGCCACCTCGACCGCCCAGCGGCTCCGGGTATCGCCGAGCAAATGCCAGATCCGCCGGCAGCACGCCACCGCAAAGAGGCGCAGTTTTCGGTCGCTTGCCTGCAGTTTGTGCGACGGTCCTTCGAGCAGGTCCATCATGGTGATACCTCCTCCTCCATTCTACCTGGGCGTGGCAAGGGAGCCGGGGAGGGCCGGTAATCCCTTGAAATCCGCGCGTGCGGCAAGCGAGCGAAACTGCGGGTCAGCGGCGAACGGGACGGCACTCGCGTATCCGGCCCCGATGGCTTTCCGCAGGGCCTCGACGGCATGGGTGGCGGCGCTCTCCCTGGCCCCGCTGTCCTCCGTCGCCTCGGCGAGTTGCGCGTAGAAGCCCGCCAGCTCGTGCCACTGCCCGGCCGACAGGTCATCGCCCGCGGCGACGTCATCGGCTTCGGCGACGGCCAGCGCGAACTTGCGCTCGCCAAGCCACTGCCGGATGCGGCTGAGGCGTACCAGCGGCGGCAGTAGCCGATCGCCAATCTCTCTTGCGCGTTGCACATCGCGCTCGTACTCCGCCGACCGCTGCAGCGACAGCAACAAGGTACTGCGCTGCTGGAGGGTGTTCTGCAAACGCCAGAGCCAGTCGCGCTGGTACGGGTTGATGCGCAGGGCCGCTTCGAGGTACGCGACCGTTTGCCCGTAGCCCTCGACGGCGTCGGGCAAGCGCTGCTGGCGCGCGAGCAACTGCGCACGGGTGAAGCAATCGGCCGCGAGCGCCACCTGGTACTCTGGCTCACGCGGGAAGTCGGCGGCCAGGCGCTGGTGAACGCGAATGGTCTCGGCGTACGCCTCTTCCGCCTCGCGCGCCCGCTCGCGCTCGGTGAGGAAGAAACCCAGGTGCAGCGAGGCAGTCCCCAGGGCCATGCGGAATTCGCGGTTCTGCGGGAAGTCCGCCGCGGTCTTCGTCCAGAGCCGAATGGCCTCGCGGAGCGCCGCCTCGGCCTCGTCGTAGGCCCGCACGCGGTTCAATTGCTGCCCGAGCGTGATGTGCGTCTGCGCATGCTGGCGCCGGTAGTCGGGGCACGTGGGGAAGTCGTCGGCCAGCCGCTTCAGCACCGTGAGGGCCGTTTTCAACAGCTCATTCGCTCCGGGAAGGTCGCCCGCGGCCATTTTCAGCATCTCGGCGCGCGCCATCGCCTCGCTTTGGAGGGAGCGGAACCTTGGCACCCGGGGGTATTCGTCCGCGAGTTTGCCGAGGATGGCGAAGCACTCCCGGATCTGCTTGTCCGCCTCGTCACGGTTGCCGGCCACCATGGAACCGATGCCGGTGAGGAGGTGGACCTCCGCCAAGCTGCAGCGGTATTTCGGCACGGCGGGAGCGTCGCTCACCATCTTTTCGGCCAGTTGCAGCGTCTCGCGGTAGACGCCTTCCGCTTCGCGGGCCGAGCCGGTGTTCACCAGTCGCAGTGCCACGAACAGTTTCGCCGAGATCAAGTTGGCCCGAAACGTCGGCACGTCCGGATGATCCTTGACCCGCTCTTGCGCCTCGCGGTGGAAGCGGTCGGCCTCGACCTGTTGATCCGCGAGCCGCCGGAAATCCTTGCTCATCAGGCTGCTGAGGAGCTTTTCCTGGTCGGCTGAGGGGTTCCTGGCGGTGTCGGGGAGTTTCGCCAGTTTGTCTTCCAGGCGCTGCGCCTCACGCAGAACCGCGGCCTGCTCAGCGTGGTTGTGCAGGTAGCCCAACGGTTGCGCCAGGTTGCGGTACAACATGGGCAGCATTTTCCAGTGGTCGGGCTTGTCGGGATACGTCGTCTCGAAGTCCTTGACGAGACGGATCGCTTCGCGGAGTAGCTCGATCGTCTCGGTATAGCGGCCCGATTCACGGACCAGGAGTGCGTAAGCGCTGCAGTTGGCGGCGAGCAGGTCGATGTTCTCCAGATCCTTCGGGGTGTCCGCGACGAGCTGCCGGGCGAGGCGTAGGGCCTCCTGGAAAGTGGTCTCGGACTCCTGATAGCGCGCCAGCGCAATCAGATCGCTGGCGTGCTCGCCAAGTGCATCAACGAGTTGGCCGCGATACTCGAGGCGGTCTGGAAACTCGCTCACGAGTTGTCGGAGAATTTTGATCGCCTCAGTCTGGCAAGCGGTGGCATCGGCGGCCAGGTCGGCGGTGCGGTGACAGTGACCCAGTTCTCGATGAGTTTTTGCCAGTTCGAGCCGCAGGTCCGGCTCCTTGGGATGGCGTGCGCCCAAGTCCTGAAGTGTGACGCTGGTGGCCGCCAGGACGGAACGAGCGCGGGCAAAGCTCTGCATGCCGACCAGCAGTACCGCGAGGCGGTTGCGGCAGCGGCACCACTCCAAGCGGTTCGGCAGATCGTCGGGGTGCTGAGTCGCGCGCTTCTCGTACTCCTGGAGCGCGGCGAGACAGGTCTGCTCGGCCTCGACGAGCTTGCCCGCTTTGCCCAGTTCCCTCGCCTTGAGTTGAAGAGCAGCAGCGGGATCTTGGGGATCGAGTTTGGGCTCCTGCGCCTGGAGCGTTGGCGGCGACAGGAACACGAGTCCGAAGAGGACGTAAGCGAGCTGGGGAAGAGTGACCTGGCGACAGCGGCGCGGCGATGGAGCGGGCATGTGGCGACCCTCGGGAAAGGGAAGCCCCGGCCCGTTACCGGGGCGCCCTGCTGTATCGCCCGCGGTCGGGAAAAACAAGGTGAACCGCTGGTCCCGCTTGCGGGTTAGCAAAGAGCGCGAACCCGCAAGCGGGAACTCAGACCCGTCAACTCTCGGCAGTGCCCAACTCCGTGCCGCCGCTTTCGAGGACGACCGGCTTATAGCCGCCCTTGAGTTTGAAGTAGAGCAACAGGAGCAAATACAAGACGGCCATCGTCGCCGGAACGAGCGCCGTCCAGAGCAACGCCATGCGGCTGCCGTACAGGATGGCGTCATCGACCGGCTTGCGGTCTCGGCCAGCAAATTGCTGGTTGGCGTCCCACCACGCGGCGAGCTTGCTCTGCGCGGAGTCCTCCGATTTTCTGAGTTTGTCCACGGTTTTCGTGATCTCGTCGGCCGCTTCCTGGGCGGACTTCTGCTCCGCCTTCTGCTTGTGCATCAAGACCTCATAGTCGGGGTCAGTGGTGGGCGGATGCGCAATCTCCTGGATGACACCCACAAAGCGGGAGGCTTTCAGTGCCTGGTACTCGTGGCCGGCCTTCTGGGTGGCCAGGTCCAGCAGCCCGACCTTGATTCCGTCCAGACCCTTGGTGTGGAAGACACCCAGGAAGGTCTTGTCTTCCGCGACGGCGTAGCGCTCGTAGGTCGA
>DASPXY010000746.1:0-2033 GCA_035637055.1 Gemmataceae bacterium
AATTTCCAGGAAACGCCGCACCACATCGAGCACGGCTTCCTCGTCGTCGATCACGAGAATGTCGCGCGGCGGCAGGTTCTCCGGTTCGAGGATCTGGCCAGCCTCGAAGTCCGTCGCTCGTTCCCCAAGGGCGGGACCAACCAACCGCGGCAAATACAGCCCCACGGTCGTGCCCTTGCCGGGGCGACTGTCGATCGTCAGATAACCCTGGTGGCCGTGAACAATGCCGAACGCGACCGGCAGTCCCAGCCCCGTTCCCTGGCCCACTTCCTTCGTCGTGAAGAACGGATCGAGGGCCTGGTTGAGCACTTCCTGCGACATTCCTGCACCGCGGTCTGCCACCTCGACCACCACGTAATCGCCCGGCGGTACGCACCCGGGAAAGGCCGCCAGGTCGTTTGTCAACAGCACCTGTCGCAGCCGGAAGACAAGCGGCTCGGGCCGCTCCATCGCGTCGCGGGCGTTTAGCGACAGGTTGACGAGCACCTGCTGCAGCTGATTGGTGTCCGCCAGTGCCGAGAGCGGCTCGTTGTCCTCATCCTCGGCTTCCATTTCCAGCGTTACTTCCAGCCGCAACGTGTGCCGGACCAGTTCCGCCGTCGAGCGCACGAGCCGCTCCACGCTCGTCGGTTGGCGACTCAGTGCGGGCTTGCGCGCAAAGGCCAGCAGGGCGCGCGTCAGGTTCGCCGCGCGATCGGTCAGATCGACGATGTACTGCAGAAACTCTTTCAAGGGCGGCGTCAGCCCCGACTCGCGCAGCCCCAGCGCCGCGTACCCCTGGATGCCAGCCAGCAGGTTGTTGAACTCATGAGCCACGCCGCCGGCCAGCGTGCCGACGCTCTGCATCTTCTGGGCGTGGAGCAGCTGTCGTTCGAGTAATTTGCGCTCGTTAATATCGCGATAGATGCCGACAAAGTGCGTCAGGGCGCCGTGGCCGTCAACAATGGGCGAGATCGTGAGCCAGGTGTCGAACAGGGTGCCATCCTTGCGGCGGTTGACGAGTTCGCCCTGCCAGCTGGCGCGGGCGAGGATGGTCTGCCACAGGTCGGCGTAGAGTTCGGGCGGGTGCTGGCCGCTCTTGAGCAGACGCGGCGTCTGGCCGAGGAGTTCCTGCCGCGTGTAGCCGGTCATCTCCTCCAGCGCCTGGTTGACGTGCAGCAGCGTGCCCTGCAGATCGGTGATCATGATGCCGTCGCGGGCCGATTCGAGGGCGGCGCTGAGCAGGCGGTTGAGCTGCTGCAGGCGGTGGCGGGTGACCGCTTCGTGAACGCGCTTGGGCAGTTCCCCCAGGAAGCCGAGGGCCGGATCCTTCTTGAGATAGTCGATTACGCCGGCCCGCAGGTACTGTGCCGCCAGTTGCTCGGTGCCGACGCCTGTGACGATCAGTACGGGGGTGGTGATGCCTTCGCGGTTGAGGGTCTGCAGCAGGTCCAGACCCGGCATGTCGGGGAGGTCGTGGTCGAGCAAGACGAGGTCATAGTGACTGTGACCCAGGACGATGAGGGCGTCCGCAGCGGTGCGGCAGCCGACGACGTGATGGCCCGCGCGCTCCAGATGCTTGCGAATCAGCAGGGCGATGTCGTCCTCGTTTTCGACCAGAAACAGCCGGAGCGCTTCGGACATGGTGTCCCCTGGAGCAGCTATTAGCCCTTAGTTGTTAGTTGTTGGAGGCGACAGGATAGTTCCCTCGATTCTCCAACAACGAACAACTTTCAACTATTAACTACTCGCCACGGTCAGCGTGAGGAGGTTGCCGTGCTCCGGCTCCGGCCGGACGCAGAGGCTGCCGCCACTCGCGCGGAGCAGTTCCTGGGCCAGGATCCAGTCCAGGTTGTTGCTTGCCGGGGCGGGGGCAACCGTTTCCACCGACAATTCTACCCCAGCAGCGCTTCGGCGCGAATGGATCTCGACTCGCAGGGAGGCGGACGCTTCGGTGGGGATCAGGCAGCACACCATCTGCCGCAACCCCTCATGCAGTTCGCGGCGGTGGACGGACACGCGGATCGCCTCAGCGCCAAGGCGCCATCTCAGGG
>DASPXY010000747.1:0-4673 GCA_035637055.1 Gemmataceae bacterium
GAACGGGGAGTTGATCGAACGACGGCGACGGCAGAACCTCCGTTGGCTGTGGTCTCTGGTCGGGGACCAGCTCCAGCAGGCCGTCCACACCCATCCGGTGGTGCGGGGGATCCGGGACGACCTCGAACGGGAAGTGCTGGCCGGCACCACCCCAGCCGCAGCCGCCGCACGGCGGATCCTGGAAGCGTTTGGTGTTCGCCCGGAAGGGCCGCCGAATTGGCCTCCGGGGCTCGATTGACACAGGGATGTCAATCAAGCCCCGACCGCTTATTCGGCCCCCTTATTCGGCGATGCCAAGCAGCGTGCCAACCGCACTGGCCGCTGGCATGTAGGGGCTCCCGCGTAAGGTCTTGTCCATAATTCGCTTGCGCCAGTGCATCCGACCAACGTGCCAGGGGGCATGACCCGCCCGCAGTCGGCCGCGTCAGCGGGCGCGTGAGGCAGGGCGAGAACAGGTTGCTGCCTCCTGCACGGCGATGAAAAGTCAGCGCCGACAGCGCCGAACGTCACCTCCCGCCCGTCTTCCGCGCTTCCTGAGACGATGCCCCTCATGGTTGTTGCGGCGCAACTCCCAGTGGAAAAAGGAGTTCGGAAGATAAAAAGAGAACTGACACCAATATTACCCCGGCACGAAAGATCCTCACTAGCCCGAAGCGTAAGCGAGGGAATGAGTTATCGCAGTCCCTCGCTTACGCTTCGGGTTAGTGTGACGATCTTCCATGCCGGAGTAATAGCCTCCAATAGCCTCTCGGCGTGCTCAAGGCGCTCGAGGAGGTGTCGTCATCTGGGACCTGGAGAAGGCACAGGAGATCAGCCGGCTCCCGGTGGACCTGCGCACTGAGGTGAGCGCGATGAGCGCGACAACGTAGGCGAGGAGTTGGATACACGCCGGGATGATCAGGATACATAATAGCAGCCCACGGATATTCGGGTCGTCGAGCAGACCGCCGAAGCTGAGAAACGAGGTCAGGAGGCACGCCGACCCGAAGGCCAGATGGAACAGCGACAGGATGGTCCCGATCCAGAGGGCCGGCGGCCACCCCGCGAGCGTGGCGAACCCGATCCCGATTTGCGGTACGTTCAGGATTCCGATGATCGCCAGGCCCTGAAACACGCACTCTCCGGGGTCTGGCGGGACTATGCCGATCCCGAGGGCGACCAGGACCAAAGCCAGGACCTTCCAGACCGCCAGCGATCCGTGGAGAATGATGGCGAGCCGGCCCGCGTCGCGCACGCGCTGGGGACGTTGGCACCACCGGGTGAGCCGCGCCAGCAGACCGCCAGGCCGTGCCCGGATCGGTTCGCCCTGCAGAAACCGTCCCAGGTCGTCGGCCAACGCGCGGGCCGTCGCATAGCGCTGCTGCGGCTCCTTGTCCAGGCACTTCAGACAGATCGTCTCCAGGTCGCGCGGCACGCTCGGCTGGAGTTGGCGCACGGGGACCGGCTCGCGGTGACGCACCTGGTCGAGCGTGTCGAGCAGGGTTGCGGCCCGGAAGGGAGGTCGGCCGGCCAGACATTCATAGAGGATCGCCCCGAGCGCGTACACGTCGGCGCGGTGGTCGATGGCACGAGCATCGACGGTCTGTTCAGGGGCCATGTAGCTGGGCGTGCCGAAGACCGCCCCGCTGCCGGTCACGTCCTGGTTGGTCTGCTTGGCCAGGCCGAAATCGCTGAGCTTGGGAATGAAATCGGTGAGGGGGGGAGGGCTCCCCGCGGACAGTTCACCCTCGGGGGGCTCTCGCCCGCCGCTTGCCAGGAAGATGTTGCCGGGCTTGAGATCGCGGTGGATGATGCCCTGGTCGTGAGCGGCCTGGGCGCCCTCGGCCAGCGGCCGCAGCAGCGCGGCGGCGTCGCGCGGCGAAAGCGGGCCGCTCCGCAGCCGCTGCGCCAGCGAGCCGCCTTCGCACAGTTCCATCGAGAAGTACGGCCGATCGTCGTGGGTGCCGCACTCGAAGATCTGCACGACGTTGGGGTGGTTCAGCCGGGCCACCGCTGCGGCCTCGGCCAGGAAGCGCTCGCGTCCCTCCGGGCTCTGGAAGCGGCCCGCCAGGATCATCTTCAGCGCCACCAGGCGCTTCAGGCTGACTTGCCGGGCCTTGAAGACGACGCCCATGCCGCCGCGGCCCAGCTCCTCCAGCAGCTCGTAGCCGGCGACGACGGTGCCGGGCGGCCGCGATGACCCGGCCGAGCGGTTGACCGCGGCGTCGAGGTGCTTGGTGATGCGGAGGCCCTCTTCCATCGACTCCACCACGGCGATCTCGCGGCGGAGGTCCGCGAGGAGTTCGGGGGCGTCGCGGCAGAGATCCTCGATAGCGACCGACTCGCCGCGCGCGCGGAGGTCGAGATAGCGGTCGAGCAGGTCACTGAGCGGGCCGGTCGGAGGCATGGCAGGGCTCCTCCTACGAGGGAGAGCGGGCGAAGTGTCCTGCTCCCGCTTGCAGTTTCCCGAATCACGGCTGTCTCCTTTCTCCACAAACCAGGGATGAATTGGCCGAACGACCCAAGTCAGCTGCGGGGCCGGGGGGGAAATCGGTGTCAGTTCTGTTTGCGCCCGGCGGAGGCCTGGCGCAAACAGAACTGACACCAATTTCCCACCCAAACAGAACTGACACCAATTTCCCACCAATTTCCCCTCTGGCGATCCGCCCCGACCGTGAGCCGTACCGAACTGGACCCTCCCTGGAGGAGGTGAGCCCGCCGCCTTGGACTGGCCACGGAGCCGGGCACGAACGAGTATCGGGACCGGCCAGGACACCGTTCCTGGCACAGGCGCCCTGCTCTGCGGAGCGGGGCCGCCAGAGTCCGCATGAGTGTTGGGTGCGGTTCGTCTGTGGCCTTGGGCCAGGAGTCGCGCCTGCAACAGAGAGCCAGTCGGGTCGGCCAAGGGGAGACCTCGCCACCGTCTGCTGCAACCCGGAGAAAAAGGCGTCAAGAAAAACGCCATTCCCCTGGGCCGTGGAAATGATTTTCTCTTGACACCGAGAGCCTTATGAGGGTTCGGCGGGGCCACGACTTGCTCCGGACACCCTGCCACGAAGCGACGAAGCGATCTGCACCGCCCCCACGGCAATGCCGCCTATCCCGAGCAGCAACAAGGGACTGTGCCAGACCGGACGATACTTCTCGACCGAGTCAGGGTTCACGTGGTCGTCAGGCGCGCGCTCGCCCACGAGCCGGGCTTTCTCAACTACCAGCTTGACGTATTCCGGGTTCAACTCGCGGAAGTGAAACGCCGCAAGGAGTAGCGCCGCACCGGCGGCGAGCCACACCAGAGGCCCCACGCTACCTCGCTGGCCCGCATCAGACCCACTCCCACGGCCCTCCGCCCGGTCCTCGGGCTTCACCTCGCGTCGGGACTCGACCCCCCAGAGTACGCCAAACACCAGTCCGGCCATACCCAAGTAGGGCAGCACAATTGCTGGGGGGCCTACTTCTCGGAATAGGTCCCATCCCTCGACACCCAGTTGGTTGGCCAAGAGGATACACCCTAATGCGACCCAGACATAGGTCTCGGCAACGAGGATCCCATGCACATACGGGCCGAACCTGCCCTGCTTCGTCAACGGAGTAGTCCAGCAATAGACGACCCCGGCCACAGCACCGCTAGCGGCGCAAACCGCTACCAGCGTTAGCGCTTGCAGAAAGAGGCCCTGGGCTACAGCGGCGATGACACCCTTCGCCCCCACCAAGGTGATGAGAAAAGCTCCAACCAATACTGATCTGACCCAACCAGGGTGCCGCGAATCAGTCATAATGTCAACCTAGTTCTTCAACGCCTAACGCCGAAGCTCAGCCGCCGGGCCAGGGAGAAGGCAGGAGCCCAAGGGTGCTGTCCCGGTCGGCTGCAACTCCCTGGTTCGGCGGCGCCCCTTTTCGCAAGGGGCTCGAAGTCTGCGATGCCTTCCTCCGGCGGTATCGCAACTTCAGTTCTTGGTTCCGACTGCTCCTTGTTTCGGAGTAACGGGCCGGTAGGTCCAGCCACACGACGGACAGTTCGACTTTCCTGATGGAATAGTGGCACTACAGGCGAGGCATTGCGCCGGCTCAGAGGTCTCATCGGCAGGAATGGGCTCTTCGACCGCCAAAGGGGTGGTCCCTGGAGGAGTGCGCCGCTCACCGCGACTGTGCGACCCCCGGTATGCCGCCACCAACAGCGTGGCAGCATTCAGAGAGCAGATGATAAACAGCAGTTCGCAAGCTGTCTTGTAGTCTGTGGTGGTTGTCTCCAAGTGCTTCAGGCCAATCGCGTTCAGTTGTTTCAGGTCTTCGGACGGGTAGGCGCGGCCGCTCCCCGCATGAAACTTCATCATGCACTCGAAGGTCACATACCGAACGGCTGCATCGACCCTGGCCTCGTACCACCCGATGGCGCGAGCAGCCAAACCATACAAAGCCACAGCGACATTCACCACGATCAGCGCTACCAAGAAGTATCGCAAGGTACCCTCCCCCCGCCGCCGAAAGAATCCATGCAAGCCGTGGGGGAGTGGTAAACTGAGAGTTACCACAAAACCCAGCTACCCCTCGCCCCACAGGAGCTTGCCATGACCACCACGACCCCGACCGCCGCCAGCACCATTCTCGCCATCGACCTCGGCAAATACAAGAGTGTCGCCTGCCTCTACAGCGGCAGCCCCGACAGCGCCCGCTTCGACTCCTTCACCACCGACCGC
>DASPXY010000748.1:0-5412 GCA_035637055.1 Gemmataceae bacterium
CGCCCCGGCGATTGGCTGCTGGTGACCGGGCCACTCGGCGGCAGCATCCTCGGCAAACACCTCGACTTTACGCCGCGCGTGCGCGAAGCCCTCCAGCTACATACTGCGGCACCACTCCACGCAATGATCGATATCTCCGACGGCCTCGCCGCCGATATCGGCCACTTATGCGAGGAAAGCCATTGCGGGGCGGTGCTGCGCGCCGCTGCGATCCCGATCAGCGACGATGCTCGCCGCATGAAGGACGACCGTTCGCCGCTGGAGCACGCGCTGGGCGACGGCGAGGATTTCGAGCTGGTCTGCGCCGTCGCGCCGGAGGACGGCGGCCGCCTGCTGCAGACGCAGCCCGTCCCGGGTGTAATCCTGACGCACATCGGCGAGTGCCTGGACGCCGGGTTGTGGCTCGAAGAGAGCGCGGCGCGTCGCCCTCTACAACCGCACGGCTACGTCCACCGGCTCGAATGACGAGGCTCTGCCCCTCTTGCACCGTCGCCAAGATCTTTCGATCACCAGCAAAATTGCCGCTCCCAGGTGTGGCCCCTTCTCGGAAAATCGCCTGACTTCTTGTCAGGTCAGAACTCCCCGCGCAATCGCGAGCTATGTTTCCTTTGATGAGGTGATTCTCCCCGCGAATGGAAGAGCCAACCAACGTCGGCCTTCGCCCTTCGCAACATCGCCCGGACGGGCCAGGAGCGGAACATGATTGGAGCGAGCATCCTTGTCGCCGAGGATGACGTCCCGAGCGCCGTATCGCTGCAACACCGACTTGAGGACATGGGCCTGCGCGTCGCCGCGGTCGCTTCCGGCGAGGAGGCGGTCCGGGCAGCGGAACGGCTCACACCGGACCTCGTGCTGATGGACATCCGCCTGCCCGGCGTTCTCGACGGCATCGACGCCGCCGCCCGCATCCGCGATCGCTTCGACGTGCCGGTCGTCTACCTGGCGGCCCACCCCGACGATGCCACCCTGGCACGGGCCAGGCGCACCACGCCATCCGGCTTCTTGCTCCAACCAGTCGCCGAACGCGACCTGCGCTTCACCGTCGAGATGGCCCTGCACAAGCACTTCCTGGAGAAACGCCTGCGTGAGAGCGAAGGCAAGCTGGCCACGACGCTCGATAGCATTGGCGACGCGGTCATCGCCACCGACGCCGACGGCCGCGTCAGTTTCATGAACCCTGTGGCGGAGTCGCTGACCGGCTGGCGCCGCGAAGAGGCATATGGGCTACCCCTGAAGTCTGTTTTTCGGACCGTGGAGCAGCCCCCGCGCGATGGGGCCGAGGGGCAGCTGCCGGGCCTCTTCAAGCACACCCGGCTCATGTCGCGGCAGGGCGTCGAGAGCCCCATCGACAATCGAGCCACGCCCGTGCGCGACGCCCGCGGCAAGATCCGCGGTGCCGTCCTCGTCTTCCGCGACGTCAGCGAGCGCGTCAAGGCCGAAGAATCGCTGCGGCGTGCGGAGGAGGAACTGCGGCAGGCGCAGAAGATGGAGGCGGTGGGGCGGTTGGCCGGCGGCGTCGCTCACGACATCAACAACATGATGACGATCGTGATGGGCTACGGCGAAACAGCCGTGGCTCAGATGAAGCCCGACGATCCGCTGCGCGGCATGGTGGAGGAGATGCGGCGAGCGGGCGAGCGATCGGCGGCGATCACGCGGCAGTTGCTCGCCTTTTGCCGCAAGCAACTGCTCAATCCGGTCGTCGTCAACTTGGGCACGGTCGTGGCGGGCGCCGAGAAACTGCTCCGGCGGCTCATCGGCGAGGACGTGCAACTGGTGAGCGTGTGCGCGCCGGACGTGGGCTGCGTCAAGGCCGACCCCGGGCAACTGGAGCAGATCCTGCTCAACCTGGCGATCAACGCTCGCGATGCCATGCCGCAGGGCGGGAAGCTGAGTATTGAGGTGCGCAACGCCGACCTGGAGGAAGCCTGTCCGCCGCAGTCGGCACCGGGGCAACCGGGTGCTTACCTCCTGCTGGCGGTGAGTGACACGGGCTGCGGCATGAACGAGGCCACGCGGGCGCGCGCCTTCGAGCCGTTCTTCACCACGAAGGAAGAGGGCAGGGGGACAGGGTTGGGATTGGCGACCGTCTACGGCATCGTCAAGCAGTCCGGGGGCCACATTTACGTCCACAGTGAACCGGGGCGGGGGACGACGTTCAAGATCTATCTGCCGCGAGTGAGTGCCTCGGGCAATTTCAGCCCCGCGCAGGCACCGGCCGGGGCGCCGCGCGGCCACGAGACGGTGATGCTAGTCGAGGACGACGATGGGGTGCGGGCGTTGACGCGCGCGATCCTGCGGCAATACGGCTACACCGTGCTGGAGGCGGCGAACGGGCCCGAGGCGCTGCGGCAGTGCCGCGAGCGGGCCGAGCCGGTCCACCTGCTGCTCACCGACGCGATCATGCCGCACATGAGCGGCCGCATCCTGGCCGAACGCCTGACGGCGCAGTCGCCGACGACTCGCGTGCTGTTCATGTCGGGATACACAGAGGATAGTGTGCTGCGCCACGGGGTGCAGGCCGCCCAGGTGCCGTTCATTCAGAAGCCGTTCACGGCGCACGCTCTGGCGCTGAAGGTCCGTGAAGCGCTCGACCGTTGAGGGGTCCGCGCCGCGTGGCGACAAGCACTGTTGTGGCACGGTCTCCTGACCGTGCCACGGGGACTGACCGCAGGTCTCCTCTGGACTCTTGGCGTTCAGGGAGACCTGCGGTCGAAAACAGTGGCACGGTCAGGAGACCGTGCCACAACAGCGCAGCCTTGCTTGTCGCGCCACTCAGCGACAAGCAAGGCTGCTTGTCGCCACGAGCGGCGGCTCAACGCTCGTCGGTCGCAGGATCTTCGGGCTCGCCGTAGACGAAACCGCAGGCGGCGCAGGTCAGGACTTTCTGACACTCGGGACAGGAGACTTCCGTGTCGGGCTGATAGGTGCCAAGGTGCGTCTCGCTCCGGCGTGGGTGGTAGGGACGGCGACAGGCTTTACAAACCAGCGGCTGCTCGCAAAAACTGCACTTCATCGTTGCCCCTCCCTGCTCGCTCTCTCGGCCTCGCTCTCTCGGCGAGCGGGGGGCGTAAGCCCCCTGATGCGCGAATGTTCTCACATCAGGGGGCTTACGCCCCCCGCTCGCCGGCGTTGACTTCCCTCATTTGGCCGCCGTGGCGGCAATGGCGCCGACCTCCGAAATATAGAGCACCGTGTCGGTGTTCTCATCGCGGAAGATCTCCAGGCCGAAGACACGCGTCTTCGGATTGAACTCCGGCTCGCCGTGACGGCGGCACATCAGGTCCAGGCCATGGGTCCAGCGCGGCTCGCGCGGCGTCGGCGTCGGCGCCTTGGCGCTCTTGTTGCCCGGCAGCACCGCCACCGTGCCAACCTCGCAAATGTAGATCCAGTTGCCGTTGTTCTCGTCGCGGAACACTTCCAGGCCGAACGTCCTCGTCCCCGGCCCGAAGTCCTTCTCGCCGCCCTTGCGACACTTCAGATCGAGACCGTGCAGCCACTCCGGCGCCTTGCTCTTGGCATCGGCCGGCGGCCGTTCGCCGGATGCCAGCGAGATTGCCCCCGACTCGCAGATGTAAATCAGCAGGCCGGTGTTCTCGTCGCGAAAGACCTCGATACTCCAGACCTTGGTGTTGGCGTCAAACGCCTTCTCGCCGCCCTTGCGGCACTTCAGGTCCAGACCGTGAACCCACACCGGCGCCTTGGGTGAGGCCGTCGGCGCCAGGATGCCCTTCGCGCCCGGGGCGACGGCGATGAAGCCCTTCTCGGTAATGTAGATCCAGTCGCCGGTGTTCTCGTCACGGAAGACTTCGAGGCTGATAACCTGGGTCTTGTCGGTGAATTCCTGCTCGCCGGCCTTGCGCACCTTGAGGTCGAGGCCGTGCATCCATGCCGGCGATTTGCTATCCTTGATAGCGGCATTGATCCCAGCGAAGCCGCGCGCGACGGCCAGGCTGCCGCTTTCCAGAATGTACACGCCGTGGTCGTTGTTGTTATCCTTGAAGACCTCCGTGCCCCAGGCTTTGGCCTTGTCGAAGGTCAATTCTTTGCTGGTGCGGCATTTCAGGTCGAAGGCGTGCGTCCACAGCGGCTTTTTGGGCGTTGGCGCTTGCGCGAAGGCGGCCGGCTCCGCCTGCAGCAGCAGCCCGCCCAGAAGAGCGCCGGCCAGACCGTTCAGAATACGTCGCGACATCGCTATCCTCGTCTCGTTTCAATCCACGGCCGACCAAGGGCCGGCCGCCACATGGGGTCTCTTACCTGAATCTATAGAGACGATCCATTTCTGTCAGGCTAACCGCAGGGGTGGGGGAAGGCAAAGGAAAAATCGCTGCCCCGAGGGCGCCCATTCGGGGGCGTTGGCGTGCGGCAGCTGCGCGCGGCCTTGCCCGAAAAACGGACTACTCGCGCGCGGCCCACTCTGCTTGCCGTTGCAGCACCGCGCGCACTTCCTCCTCTGTGGGAGAAGCAGGGGGGTAAGGGCAAACGATGGCAACCTCGGCCGCGGTGAGCAGGACGCCGCTGTCCGCCTCCAGACGCACGACCCAGCCGCGTTTCGGCTCGCGGCTAATGCTTGCCAGGCGTGCTCCAAACAGCACCCGCTGCGGCTCCTGGATTTGCAGCCGTCGCAGCAAGGCCAGGTCGTTCACTTCCAGATGGGCCCACTCCTCGTGAACGGGGAGAAGATAGACGACTTCGTAACGGTCCTCGCCGGCAGGGCGAATCGTCACGTCGAAGAGTACCGCCTTGTGGCGGTAACGGTGGCGGAAGTCGGCTTGCCACTCCGTTTGCTGGATTCCAGCCGCGTGCCGGAGCACCTCCTCCAAAGGCTCCGCCAGCCGATCAACCATCAATTCCGCCTGCCGCGTCAACTGCACGAGTTGGCGGCGTTGCGCCGGAGAGCAGGCATCGGGCTGCTGCTCGCATAGCCCTTGCGCCGCCTGCAGTTTTTCCAGGGCCAGGCGAAAATGGCCCAGGCCGATCCGCTTGCGGGCGTCGTCGAGGTGCGCAATGAACGCCTCGGCGCCGCCTTCCACCGCTGCGGTCTTCGGGTCGTCGGGGCGCGGCCGATCACTCAGCAGCGGACTAATCAGAAATCGATACGCCGCGACCAGCACCAGGAGGGTGAGGAGGGCGGCGAACAGGGGCACGCCCCACGGACCGAGTGCGCTGGGCAACCAGGAGGGAACTGCGGCGCGGCGCGGCTGCGCGTCGGCGGGGGCGACCTCGGGGAAACGGCTGAGCGGCAGGATGAACAACTCCTCGCCGCAGCCGGCGCAGCGCACGACCTGATGCGTCGCCTTGCGAAAACCCGTCGCCTTCTGACCGCAGGCGCACACAACCTCAAAGGGAACCGCCGTCGGCAGTGACGGCGGCGCTGTGGTCCACCAGCGTTTCACGCGAGTCAGAAAGTTC
>DASPXY010000749.1:0-3094 GCA_035637055.1 Gemmataceae bacterium
GACCTTTTGTTCGTAGTTCCGCCTTTAGGCGGCATGACGTCAAGCCGCCTAAAGGCGGAACTACGAACAACACGTCGTTTGCCTCCGCATTAGTTATCGGTTGTCAGCCGGCGGACCAGGACGACCGAGAAACATGCCGGCTGCCCTGTCACCTGATCACCTTATCCGAACAACGACGAACGAACAACTCACAACTTTTCGAGGGCTCTCATGCTTCGCTACCTAGCCATTGCCCTGTGGACTCTCTGCTCGCTCGCGCTGCCGGCCCGCGCAGGCGAGGCGCCGCTGCGGCTTGCGATTTTCCAGGCCGACGTCACGCCGCCCCTCGGCACGCCCCTGTGCGACGCCCTCGTGCAGCCCGCCAGGGAAATCGTCGATCCGCTGAGCGCCCGCGGTATCGTCCTGCTGAGTGGGGAGAAGCCGATCGTGCTGTGCGCCGTGGACTGGGTCGGTATCGGCAACAGCGGCTACGACGCCTTCCGCGACGCCCTGGCGCGGGCCGCCGGCACGACGCGCGAACGGGTCGCCGTTCATTGTCTGCATCAGCACGACGCGCCGGGCTGCGACTTCCTCGCCGATGAAGTGCTCAAGCCGCACGGGCTGGGCGGCAAGTTGTTCGATCCCGTTTTCGCCCGCAAGGCCATCGAGCGCGTCGCCGACGCGGTGAGCGCGGCCGTCAAGAAGCCGGTGACGGTGACCCATGTGGGCGTCGGCAAGGCGAAAGTGGAGCAGGTCGCGTCGAACCGCCGCGTGCCCGGGCCAGACGGCAAGGTGAAGTACGTTCGCTACAGCGCGACCAGGGATCCGAAGATCCGCGCTGAGCCGGAAGGGCTGATCGACCCGTACGTCCATCTGCTCAGTTTCTGGGACGGCGAGCGGCCGCTGGTGTCGATCACCTACTACGCGACGCACCCGCAAAGTTACTACGGCAAGGGTGGGGTCAGCTGCGACTTCCCCGGGCTGGCGCGCGGCCTGCGCGAAAAAGCGATGCCTGGGACATTTCATGTCCACTTTAACGGCGCCGGCGGCAACGTGACCGCGGGAAAGTACAACGACGGTTCGCCAGAGAACCGCCCCGTTCTGGCGGGGCGTCTGGCGAAGGGGATGCAAGAGGCGTTCGCGGCGGTCAAAAAGACGCCGATCAAGGCGTCGGACGTTGCGTGGCGCGTGACCGGCGCCGCCCTGCCGCTGAGCAAGCTGTATCAGGTGAAGGAGCTGGAGGCGCGCGTCGCTGACGAGAAGTTGAAAGACCCCGATCGCCTGCGTGCCGCCCGCAACCTCGTCTGGGCGCGGCGCTGCGTGGCTGGCGAAAAGATCGATATCAGCTGCCTGCGCGTCGGGCCGGCGTACGTGCTGCACCTGCCGGGCGAGTTGTTCATCGAGTATCAACTGGCGGCTCAGAAGATGCGGCCGCAGTCGCCCGTGCTGATGGCGGCGTACGGCGATTACGGCCCCGGTTACATCGGCACGGCCATCGCGTACACGCAGGGCGGTTACGAGACTGGGCCGGTGTCGCGTGTCGGGCCGGGCGTCGAGGAAGCGTTGATGCGGGCGCTGCGCGAACTGTTGAAGTAGGGGATGCTGCGCGGTGAGCCGAGAGTTTTTCCTTACTGCGTCCAGTGTGGCCAAGGTCACCCTTTGGCGAGCGGCGCGGCGTCAGCCCGCCGGTACTTTGGCGAGCGGCGCGGCGTCAGCCCGCCGGTACTTTGGCGAGCGGCGCGGCGTCAGCCCGCCGGTGCGGCCTTACCGGCGGGCTGACGCCGCGCCGCTCGCCAAAGCACCGGCGGAACTCCCGCTTCTTTCTCCTTGACCGCTCGCTTTCGCGGCCTTACGATCCACTCATCCTCGTCGATCGACCGCTCGCATCCGCACGCGAAAGAGGCCCACAATGAGCCCCTCTCCCTCACCCCGCAATCTCGGCACCCAGTGGCGACCTCTTCTGGGCGGCCTGCTCCTGCTGGCCCTTGCCAGCGTGTTCTCGACCACGCGCAGCCAGGAACCCATCGCCTCGGGGCCGTATCAGCTGCTCTCAGTCAACAGCCCCCAGCCGTACCACTACGCCCTCAATCCCGGGCGCAGCAGTCGGCTGCTGAACGACACGCCGCTGGCCGCCGGTTTAGGCTCCGGCGCCTACCTGAGCGGGGTCGGCGGCATCGCCTTTGACGGCGTCGCCCGGGCAGCGCCCGGCACCGTCACGCCCCGCCTGCGGCTGCGCTACGATCCCGGCCAACCGGACGGCAGACGCCTGCAGGTCATCATCGACGGCCGCCCCTACGACGCCCCTAACCTGCCCGACTGGCAACTGCTGCCGATCGCGCGCTACGCCGATTCGCCCCACTTCGCCGCGATCACCCTGTTTGGCAAACTCGAAGGCGATCTGCCCAGGCCCAAGGAGGCGAAGTACGTCGTCGGCTATCATCCTGCCCTCAAGGATACCCTGCTGGGGTTGCGCCTTTTCCAGAGCGATTTTCTCGTTCTTGATCCGCACGTCGCGGGCGAATTGCCGCGCCGCAAGGGCAACCTGCTCCTCGGCGCCGGTGAGCAACCGCCGGAACCCAAGACGTGGTGGCCGGCCGCCCGGAGGCTCAGCGAGGCGTTCCAGGGCGGCGAGGGCTTCCAGTCGTACGTCATCTGCGATTCTGAGGTGCCCATCGGGTTTCAGTTCAGCGAGACCGACTTGCTCATCTCCGGCGACCCGTACTGGTTCTTCTGGCGCCGCGGGGCGCCGCGCGAGGAACTCATCACCGAAAACGGCAAGCAGGTCATCATCACGAACAGCTTCGAGGTGGTGCCGTTGCGCGACCTGGGCCGAAGAGTGTCCGCCGATGTGACCCACCTCGAACACGTCAACCCGGCTGTCTATGGCAGCCTCGTCAAGACGATGCGCTATGCGGCGTTCTTTCGTTACTGCAAGGCGAACCACGCGGCTGCGTGGCGGAATTTCCTGCAATCCATCGAGGCCGTCAACCCCACTCCCGCTGCGGCCACGCCCGTGCTCGTGATGCGGGTGGACGGCAAGCGCTGACGCTCGGTCCGTTCGAGGAGCCCGCCATGTCACTGCGAACCGCGAACGATGTTGCGGCGCTGGGCCGCA
>DASPXY010000750.1:0-2117 GCA_035637055.1 Gemmataceae bacterium
CTCACGCTCGACGGTCAGCTCTAGGCGGGCGAGGTGACGCTCCGGTTCGGCCCTCGCATCGTCGGCGAGCATCGGCGCTTCCTACGCAAACTCCGCGAGCACGGTCAAGATGAGGAGCGGCACCCTCTGGTCGACAGGAAATGGGCGAGAGCCGTCACCGGGATCGGCGCGGCCCTCGTCGTCACCATCCTCTGCGTCGCCGCCTGTGCGGACTCGGCGGCGATCTGCTCCCGGGCGGGCGGAGAGTACGCGAACGGGGCGTGCACGCTGTCCGGCCCCTCGCAACTGGCCGTGCGGCACTGGTGCGAAACACACGGAGGCGTGCATCTTGCCGGTCCGAACATCTGCGGGTATGGATCGGGCGGGCCTTGAGCCTTCTCCCTGCTTCCGCTTCTGGGCACCCCGATGGCGCCCGACGTGCCCGCACCGGATCTATCGAACGGGAGGCGAGGACTTCCCCTCGTAGCCCAGAGCCGTGGCAGAGGCCGGCTGTTGAAAATTCTCGCGGTGAATGTGCCATTTCTTCTCTGGGATTCTCGAATAAGATGCGCCACGTCCTAAGCATGCGGGGGCAGTTCTCGATCGGCGGTCTCAGACACCGCCGGGCAGCAGTGGAATGCTGCGAACTATGAGCGCTGTGGCATCGGCTCCTGGGGCGGCCGGCGTTCGAGACTGGGCGATTATGTCACCGCGACCACGAGGGAGCGGGCGGTGCCGGAGGGTGCTAATGTTGCCTATCCTCTTGAGGTGCGTTGCCGCCAAGTGCAAAATGCAAAGTGCAAAATGCAAGTTGACGATGCGGCCGTCGTCGTCGTTCGCGCAGAGGAGAGAGTGAGGAGCGCACCATGCTATCGGTCTTTTCGTCCCCTAGTCGCTACACGCAGGGGAAGAACGCCACTGCCGAGCTCGGCAAGGAGATGAAGGCACTGGGGCTGGAAGGTCCGGCACTCATCATCGCCGGCCGCAGCGCGCTCAAGCTTCTGAGCGAGACCTGGAAGCAGAGCCTTGGGGCTGCGAGCATCAAGCATAACGTCCACCCGTTTGGCGGCGAGTGCTCGCTAGCCGAGATCGAGCGCGGCAAGGCGGAGGCGAAGCAGCAGGGCGCGCGGGTCATTGTCGGCGCCGGCGGCGGTAAGCTGCTCGATGCCGCTCGCGCCGTGGCCGCCGACCTGGACTTGCCCGTCGTCAATTGCCCGACGCTGGCTTCCAGCGATGCGCCGTGCAGCGCCCTGTCGGTCATTTACACCGACGAAGGCGTCTTCCTCGAATATCGCTTCTATCGCAAGAACCCCGAGCTGGTGCTGGTCGACACGCAGGTGATCGCCCAGAGCCCGCCGCGGCTGCTGGTGGCCGGCATGGGCGATGCGCTGTCAACCTGGTTCGAGGCGAAGACGTGCGTGGACGGCAACGTGCGCAACATGCGCGGCGGCGCTTCCACGCAAAGCGCCCTGACGCTGGCCGAGCTTTGCTATCGCACGCTGCTCGCCGACGGCGCCGATGCGCTGCGCGCCGTGCGGATGCAGGTCGTGACGCCGGCCCTGGAGCGGCTCGTGGAGGCCAACACCTTGCTCTCCGGGCTGGGCTTCGAGTCATCCGGCCTGGCGGCGGCGCATGCGATCCACAACGGCCTGACCGCGGCACCGGGGACACACGACTATTTTCACGGTGAGAAAGTGGCCTTCGGCACGCTCACGCAGCTCGTTCTCGAGGGCAAGCCGCGGACGCTGGTTGAAGAAGTCTTGCGCTTCGCCGCGGAGGTGGGGTTGCCGATCACTCTGGCGAAAGTCGGCTTGGCCGATCTGCCGCGGGCGTTGCTCGAACAGGTGGCGGCACGGGCCACGGCCAAGGGCGAAACGATCCACAATGAGCCGTTCGCGGTGACGCCGGACATGGTGGCCGACGCGCTGCTGGCTGCCGATGCTGTTGGGCGGGCCTGGAAGAACCAGGCTTCCTGACCCGCTCACCCGCTCACTCGCCGCTCTTAGCGACGCGCCAAGGAGGAGATGATGATGATCAGGAAGATTATGTCGCTCGCCCTTATGGCCGTCCTGATCTTTCCACCGCTGGCCGTCGCGGCAGATCCCCCGGACCTGAAGGGGCGCTGGATCGGCAAGACT
>DASPXY010000751.1:0-7762 GCA_035637055.1 Gemmataceae bacterium
CGGCCCGCTCCTCGCCGGTGGCGCGCCGCGGTCTGGGGACACGACGCGGGCTTTACCAACGCGTTCTGACGACGCGGCGACTGCTGCGTGCCTGGGACCGTATCGGCAAGTACGCGGGCAAGTCGAAGCGCAAGTTGACGCGCGACACTGAGGAGAATGAACTGGTCCGCCAGCTGGCGCGGATCGAGGAGTTGCTGCCGAACTTCCCGCCGCTGCTGGGCGAACCCGGCCAGCCGGGTTATCGGGTGATCGTCCTGGTTCACGACGACGGGCCGGTCGCGATGTTCAACGGGATGGGCACCGATGAACGTGAGGCGCTGGCGCTGGACTGGACGGCGGGGCGGGCCTTGCTGCAGGCGCACCGCGATTTTCTTCGCCGCGAGTTGAAGAAGTTGCACCGGCAAGGTTGGGGCGAGCGTCTGCTGCGTGCGCCGCGCGCCGCCCTGAACGATCATCCCGGCTGGGTTTATCTCGGCCTGCTGCTGGTCATTGCCGCCGCCACGACGGTCATCGTGCTCAGTTGACCTATCCTGCACCGATTGCGTGCCCCTGTCACCGACAAGGAGAATCGACCATGGCGGACGATCCGAAGGTGTCGCGGCGGGCTTTCCTCGGCGCCGGCGTTGCCGGGACCGCGCTGCTGCTGGGTAATGAGGTGCCGGTCTGGGCCGGCGCGCCGAACCGGCTGCCGCAGCGGACACTCGGCCGCACCGGCGTCAACGTGCCGATCCTTGGCCTGGGTACCGTGGCGCTGGGCAACCTGGGCGATGAGAAACAGGCAGTGGCCTTGCTGAATCGCGCGCTCAACCTCGGCGTGACCTTCATCGACACGGCACCCGGCAGTACCCGGATCGCCCTGCTGACCGGCTACGGTCGCGCCCAGCGCTACCTCCACGGCGTGTTGCGGGAGCGGCGCAAGGAAGTCTTTCTCGTCACGAAGTGCCTGGAGACCGACGGCGAGCGGACGCTCACGCTGCTCCGCGCCAACCTGAAGGAACTCGGCGTCGAGCGCGTCGACCTGACCTACACGCACTCGATTGGCCACGCGGTCTACGACTTCGATCAGCTGGTTGGCGACAAGGGGCCGATGGCGGCGCTGGAGCGGGCGAAGCGCGACGGGCTGACGCGCTTCGTCGGCATTACCGGACATAACCGCCCGGAAAAGTTTGCTCGCGTCCTCGCCCGCCGCAGCATCGACGTGATGATGAACGCCGTGAACATCGTGGACCGGCACACCTACGCCTTCGAGGATGTGGTCTGGCCCGCCGCCAGAAAACAGAAGGTCGCCCTGGTGGCAATGAAGGTCTTCGGGGGCGGAATTAAGACCTGCCGGATGCCTGAAGATGTGCGGCGCGCGTCGTTCCGTTTTGCCCAGAGTGTGCCGGGTGTGGCGCTCACGGTAATCGGTATGGGCACGCGCAAGGAGCTGGAGCAAAACGTCGAGTGGGCGCGGACGTTCAAGCCGATGACGGTCGAGGAGGCCAACGAGTTGAAGAAGCGGACCGTGGCCTTGGCGAAGGAGTGGGGCGTTCACCTCGACCGCCTCGACGCCAAGGGTGAGCGCTCGCGCCCTCTGGTGAATACGTGAGCGGACGGCCCATGTCCCCTGAAAAGGGGAAGCCCGGCTTCCTCCTTTCAGGTTCGCGATCCTGGGCTCTCCAGCCTGTCCGCAGGGCTGTGGTTTCCAGAACCAGCACGCCTTCCATTTCCGTGCTCATTCTCTGCACATTTCTCTTGAGCAGGTGGCAAGAGGGTCGAGCTGCCCCCGCAGGAGGGCCGGGCGGCGAACCACCCGCTGGCGGTCACGATCTTCAGGCCGCCGATGGGGGCGTTGTACTGATCCTTGCGACGGACGCCATTGCCGTTGCTCTCGAAGAACCCGGCAACGCCCACCCCCTTGGCATGATTGCGTCGGAAGCCGGGGTGGATCCCATCGACTTGCTCGAACGCGTCGGTGAGCCGCGCGGGCGTCAGTTCATTCGGAGTGAACCACCCGCCGAGATAGGCGAACGTTCCTGCAACGGCCGCAAGAGCGACGCCGATCAGTGCGAATCTTGCCAGCGTGCTGGGCGTGCCGAGGCGCGGCCGCAGGGCTTCTGTTGGTGCTTTGAGGTCGTTCGACATCCGCTACTCCATTCCAATTAGTTGGCCTTTGACCCGTCGGCGCGGACGAGGGGCCCATCGACCACGTGCTCGGCGACAAACCAGACTTGCAGCTCGTTGGTGCGGATCACGTCGCTGACCAGCAGGTCGTTGGTGCCGTCGTCGCCTTCCTGAGCCGCCTGGCGGGCCATCGTCCGCGCTTCCTTGAGAACGATCTCGTGTGCGTGCAGCAAGCGTGAGATCTGCACGGGCACCTCCTCGCGTCCCTTGGGCGGCCGCGGGACCAACGTCATCTCGGCCACGTCGGCGGACATGGCCACGCTCACGCCGCCCAGCAGCATGATCCGCTCGGCGATCCGGTCCACCAAGTCGTTCTGCTCGCCATAGTGTTTGTCGAATAGCAGGTGGAGCTGGTAGAAGGTGGGGCCGGACACCTGCCAATGATGTTTCTTGTAGAGGTCGCGGAGCGTGATGGTGTCGGCGAGCAGCTGGTTCAGGTTGGCCGCACTCGCCTGGCGCGTCTTCTCGGCGAGGGCGAGCGGCATGGCGACCACTGACCCGAACGCCTGGATCTCGTGGGCGTGCTGTCCGGTCAGCGGCGCCGCGCTGGGAATGACATTCGTGGTTCTGGATTTACTCATTTTCGACTCCGAATGGTTTGAGGTTGCGTTGACGCTCATTGCCCGTTCTCCCGTTCGTTCCTTTTGAAGTCTTTGCAGGGCGGCAAGGGTCGTTCCTGTGTTCGGACTAACGCAAGGTCCATGCCACACCGAGGCGCATCCTCGGCGAGTGTTCCACGGTGGCTCGACATCCGATGCGTCCCGGCTTCGAGCACCGCGTTTGGGTGTTCCGCCACGCTCCACCTGGTACTCGGCGAGGTCGGGAAAGCCACGGATCGCGCCGGCTTGCCTTCGCCTCGGTGCTCGACCGGGGCAGGTTTCTGCCGGCCGGACAACTTTGCCACCATGTCGTCAATGAATTGCGCGCACACACACAAGTGCTGCTGGAGCCAACCCTGGGAAACCGGACAGTCGTTGATGTGGTAGCCGATTTATCAGCCAGGCAGAACATCTACCATTGCGGGGCCAGGCGAAGCCAATCCGGCCCGCACGCATTGCCGGCGCCCCGTGGGTGCCAAACGCTCACTTCGCGCTGCGGTCACCGTCGGTATCCGCCGAACGGATTTCATCCCCGCGAAGTTGGCCCCCGGACGTAAACGCCGACACCGTCACCGGCGGCCTCGCGCCGGCCACGCCAGCCGCCGCGCCGTCCACGGGCGCCGGCGTGGTGGCGACAGGCGTTGCCCCGGCCTGCGTCCGCCCGCCCAACCGCATCAAAACGTGGAAGAACACCGGCGTCAGGAACACGCCGAACAGCGTCACCCCGATCATCCCGCTCAGCACCGCCGTCCCCAGCGACTGCCGCATCTCCGCCCCGGCCCCCTCGGCCAGCACCAGCGGGATCACCCCGAAGATGAACGCGAACGACGTCATCACGATCGGCCGGAAGCGCAGCCGGCTCGCCTCCACCGTCGCCTCCTCCAGCTCCTTGCCCTCCTCCCGCAGCTGCCGTGCAAACTCGACAATCAAGATCGCATTCTTGCTCGCCATGCCCACCAGCACCAGGAAGCCGATCTGCACGAAAATGTCCACCGGCAGCCGCGCTGTGAACATGCCCGTAATCGACGACAGCAGACACATCGGCACGACGAGGATCACCGCCAGCGGCAGCCGCCAGCTCTCATACTTCGCCGCCAGCACCAGGTACACCAGCACCGTCCCCAGGCCGAAAATCAGCAGCGCGATGTTGCCCGCCAGGATCTCCAGGTAGGTCAACTCGGTCCACTCGTACGGCACCCCAGCCTTGCGCGCCACCGCGTCCATCACCCCGATGACCTCGCCGGAACTGACGCCCGGCGCCGGCGTGCCGTTGACCGCCGCCGACGTGTACATGTTGTAGCGCATCACCATGAGCGGCCCGCCGACCTCCTTGGCCTGCGTCACCGTCCCCAGCGGCACCATTTGCCCTTGCTTGTTGCGCACCTTCAGCTGCTGGATCGCGTCGGCGTCGGTGCGGAACGGCGCGTCCGCCTGCACCTGCACCTGCCAGGTGCGCCCGAACTTGTTGAAGTCGTTGACGTACAGCCCGCCCATGTAGACCTGCAAGGTCGTGAACACGTCCTGGATCGGCACGTCCAGCGACTCGACCTTCGTCCGGTCGATGTCGAGGAAAATCTGCGGGGTGTTTGCCCGGAAGATGGTGAAGACGCCCGCGAAACGCCCGGTGGCGTTGGCCGCGCGCACCAGTTCGTCGGTCGATGCCTGCAGCTCATTCAGATCGACGAAGCCGCGCTGCTCGGTCTGCATCTTGAACCCGCCGGCGTTGCCCAGGCCGCGGATCGGCGGCGCACGGAACACGCCGATCACCGCGTCCTCGATCTCCTCAAACGCCAGCCGCTGCAACTTCTGCGCGATGACGGCGTCGTAGCGCTCGTGGCTGCGGCGCTGCGCGAATTCGTCGAGGATGACGAACATCGAGCCGAGGTTCGAGCCATTGGTGCTGAGCAGAAACGATTGCCCCGCGACACTCAGCGTGTGATGCACGCCGGGGATGCCGGGATGCCGGCGCCGATCTTGCGGGTCGCCGCGGGCGATCTTCGCCAGCTTCTCCATGACCTCCTGTGTCCGCTGCACCGAGGCCGAGTCCGGCAGCTGGACGTTCACCAGCAGATAGCCCTGGTCCTGCGTCGGCAGGAAACCCTTGGGTGCCCGGACCATGCTCCACACCGTCAGGAACAGCAGGCCGCCGTAGAGCAGCAAGACGAGCGCGCTCAGGCGCAGCAGCCGGCCGACCGTCCAGCCGTACCAGGTCGTCACGCGGTCGAAGCCGCGGTTGAAGCCGCGGAAGACCCAGGCGAGGGCGGCGTTGACGTAGCGGATCACGAACCACCCGACCGCCCCGCCGACCAGCAAGCCCGGGATGAAGTAGGCGCCCGTGGCCGCCCAGGACAGCCACACCGGGGTCTCCCTCTCTTCGAGGATCGAGGATCGAGGATCGAGGATCGAGAGGTGAGAGCCGAGCCAGACGGTGAGCAGTCCGCCCGCGACGCCGAAGATCCACCAGGGCAAGGCCTCGCGCTGAGGTGGGTGAGCTGTCTTTCGATCCTCGATCCTCGATCCTCGATCCTCGATCCTCGATGCTGCCTCCTCGGTCTTGAAGATGGCGACGGCGCGCGAGGGCGTCAACGTCAGCGCGTTGACGGCGGAAATGATCACCGCCACCGAGATCGTCAGCGCGAACTGACGATAAAATTGACCCGTGATGCCGGGAATGAACACACTCGGCAGGAACACCGCGCACAGCACGAGCGTGATGGCGACGATCGGGCCGGTCAATTCATCCATCGCCTTGATGGTCGCGGTGCGCGCGTCCAGGCCGGTGGCGATGAGGCGCTCGATGTTCTCCAGCACCATGATGGCGTCATCGACGACAATGCCGATCGCCAGCACCAGGCCGAACAGGGTCAGGTTGTTGAGGCTGAAGCCCATCACCGCCATGACGGCGAAGGTGCCGACGAGCGAGACGGGCACGTCGATCATCGGCAGGATCATCGCCTTCCAGTCTTGCAGGAAGAACAGCACGACGAGCGCCACCAGCAGCACGGCGTCGCGCAGGGTGCCGAACACCTCCTCGACCGACTGGCGGATGAACGGGGTGATGTCGTAGCCGATGCGGTAATCGACGCCGTCGGGAAAGCTCTTTTTCAGCTCCTTCATGCGTTTCTTGACGGCGTCGGCGACGTCCAGGGCGTTCGAGCCGGGCAGCTGGAAGATCGCCAGGCCGACGGTGGGCTGGCCGTTGAAGCGCGCGATCTGGTCGTAGCCCTGCGCGCCCAACTCGATGCGGCCCACGTCGCGGATGCGGACTACCTGGGTCGATGGGCTGCCCTGCGAGAGGGCCGCGGAGCCGTTCGGCACTCCGCTGGGCGAACCGCCCGAACCTGACGCAATGTTGCCCTGCCCGGTCTTGAGGATGATCTCGGCGAACTGCTCCTCGGTGTCGAGGCGGCCGAGGGCGTTCATGGGATACTGGAACTGCTGGCCGCTGGGGACCGGCTGCTGGCCGATCTGCCCGGCCGCCACCTGGACGTTCTGGTTTTTCAGGGCGTTGACCACATCGACGGCGGTCAGGTTGCGGGTCGCCAGCTTGTCGGGGTCGAGCCACAGGCGCATGCTGTAATCGCGCTGACCCAGATAGGTGATGTCGCCGACGCCGTTGAGGCGGAGCAGTTCGTCCTTGACGTGGATGGTGGCGTAGTTGCTGAGGTACAGATCGTTGAAGCGGCCGTTGGGCGAGATGAAGTTCACGACGAGCAGGATGTTCGGCGATTTCTTGAGGGTGTTGACGCCCTGGATCTGCACCTGCTGCGGGAGCTTCGGCATGGCGAGGGCGACGCGGTTCTGCACGAGCACCTGGGCGATGTTGAGGTCGGTGCCGACCTCGAAGGTGACGGTGAGGACGTAATTGCCGTCGTTGGTCGATTGGGACGACATGTAGAGCATGCGTTCGACGCCGTTGACCTGCTGCTCGATGGGGGCGGCAATGGTGTCGGCGACGACCTGGGCGCTGGCCCCCGGGTAGCTGGTGGTCACCTGGACGGTCGGGGGCGTGATCGGCGGATACTGGTCGACAGGGAGCACGAAAACGGCGACGGCGCCGATGAGGGTGATGACGATGGAGAGGACCCACGCGAACACGGGCCGGTCGATGAAGAAACGCGCGAACATGAAGCCGTCCTTTCTGCGGCAGACGAGCCGCCGGGTTTATCCCGGCGGGGATAAACCCCGCCGCTCGTTCGGGGAGTGCTTCTTAGCGTTTCGGTTGCTGGGCCGAGGGAGGTGGGGCGGCCTGCACCACGGGCCGGGCGCGGGAGCGCGCGGGGGGCACGGGCATGTCCACCAGTTTCGGCGTCACCGTCGCCCCCGGCTGCACGCGCTGCAGGCCGCTGACGATCACGCGCTCGTTCGCCTTCAGGCCGTTCTCGATCACCCGCAGGCCGCCGTGCTCCTGGCCCACCGTGACCTCGCGGCGGACGACCTCGTTCTTGTCGTTGACGACGTAGATGTACTTCAGCCCCTGGTCCGTGCCGAGCGCCCGCTCGCTGACGAGCAGGGCCTCGTGCGGCGAGCCGATCAGCACGCGGATCTTCACGAACAGGCCGGGGGACAGGACGCGGTCGCCGACGGACGGCCTGGATTTCGGGAAGCGCCCGCGCACCTGCAGCGTGCCGGTCGATGCGTCGACGCGGTTGTTCACGAAGTCCATGTACCCTTCGTGCTTGAAGTCCTCCTCACTGGCCGTGCGCAGGAAGATGGGGACGAGGAGGTATTGCTTGCCGGGGTAGAGCGCCGTGGCGGCGAGCAGCGGCGCCGGGCCGCTGGGAGGCGCGAGCAACGCGGCGGTGCTGACGGCGGTCAGGGCGGGGTCGAGCGCCTTGTTCCGGGCCGAGCGGACCTTGCCCTCGCGGATGAGCTGCTGGATACGCAGCATGGTCTGCTCGTCCACGTCGAAGTAGGCGTAGATCGGGTCCAGGGACACGATCGTGGTCAGGAGGGTATTGTCCGCCACCACCAGGTTGCCACGGGTGATGAGCGTGCGG
>DASPXY010000752.1:0-3877 GCA_035637055.1 Gemmataceae bacterium
CAGCACGGCGACCACCTACGGCACGACACCGCAGGATCCTGGCGGCGACAACATCATCGCGGAACTCAAGGTGCGGGCCGACACTACGGTGACGTCACTGCCCTTCGAGTGCTCGCAGCACTGCTCCGCGATGGCGAGCACGTTCGCCGTGGCGGCCGGCGGCACCGCGGGTGGCGGCACGGCAGGTGGCGGCACCGCTGGCGGCGGCACTGCAGGTGGCGGCGGCGACACCGTGTCGATCGTGGGCGACGTGATCAACGGTAAGGTCACCTGGGTGCTGGATGGCACGCCGTTGCCGAACAACGGCACCGTGCAGCTCAAGAAGGGCCAGCTCGTGCGCTTCTCCGTGAAGACGGCAAAGCACGGGATCCTGTTCCAGAGCCAGGCGGCGGCCGAGGCGGTGTTCGACATCGCGGGTTCGCCGCAGGCGAGCAAGTTCAAGCTCAACCCGAACCCGGGCGGGGCCTGCAGCACGGCGACCACTTACGGCACGACGCCGCAGGATCCTGGTGGCGACAACATCATCGCGGAACTCAAGGTGCGGGCCGACACTACGGTGACGTCGCTGCCCTTCGAGTGCTCGCAGCACTGCTCCGCGATGGCGAGCACGTTCACGCTGGGCGATGCCCTGAACATCGTGGGGGACTTCAACGAAGACGGCAAGCGCATCTGGCGCGTGAACGGCAAGCAGCTGGCCAACGGCACGACCGTGCCATTGATCCCCGGGCAGACCGTGAGGTTCTCGGTCGCACAGGGCGCGCATGGCCTGCTGTTTCCGGATGAGGCCACGGCGAACGCGATCTTCGACATCGCGAACTCGCCGCAGAAGAACAAGTTCAAGCTCAATCCGTCGAGACTCGACGGCAAGGGCAACCAACAGCCCAACACCTGTAACTTGCCGGACAGCTATGGCACCGATGCGCAGCTGTTCAACAAGACCGATCCGGGAGCCAACCTGATCGCCGAGCTGAAGGTGAAGCAACCCTTCGATCTGGCCGAACCGGGGCAATGGATGTGCACGGAGCACTGCCAGGCGATGCAGGGATTGTTCGTACCCCGGGACACGAGCTTCGTGGTTGCCGACCCGGAAAACCGGCGATGGTTGATCGACAACGAGCCGCTGGCGAACAACACCTCGGTCACGCTCGAACCGGGCAAGAAAGTCCGCTTCTCATCGAGGACGTCCGGCCAGACGCTGTTCTTCCGCGACAAGGACGCGCCGGCCGCGCTGTTCGAGAGCGCGGCGAAATTCTCGCCCATGAACCTGTGCTCGGCGAACGGGTCCGGGCTCACGCTCAAGTCCGGCGGCTATGACGAGGTGACGGTGAAGAAGCCGCTGGCCCTCATGGCGACCTCGTTCATGGCGGCGCCCCAGTGCGAGCGCATGGAAGGCTTGTTCCAGCCCGTGATCCCGGCGGAGCCGTTCAGGTATCCGCCGCCGTTCGACGGGGCGAAGGAGCATGATCCCTACACGCCGCTGATGCGCGCCTATCCGGGCGAGACGGTGGAGATCCGCACGCTGGTGGGCGCGCACATGGCGCCGCATTCCTTCAACATGCACGGCGTCAAGTGGCTGTTCGAACAGAACAGCCAGAACTCCGGCTTCCGCAGCACGCAGGGGATGGGAATCTCCGAGTACTACCAGATGCGCTTCGAGGTGCCGACGACGAACGCCGGGGCGGACTACCTCTATGCCACGACCTCGGACGTCAAGGGCCTCGAATATGGCCAATGGGGATTGTTGCGCGCCTACGACAAGGTGGAAGACGACTTGCCGCGGGTCGGCTCTCCGCCGCAGCAGACGGCAGCCGTTTGTCCCAACAACGCCCCCATGCGGTCCTATCGCGTAAGTGCGGTAGCGGCCAGCCGAATCCTGCCCGAAGGCTACCTGGTCTACAACAGCCGCGGAGACGCCGGCGGCGGTGCCAAGATCGTCGCCCAATATCCCTTCATCTATCTCCACGATGACGATCTCGTCGTGACGCCCAACAAGATCGAGCTCAAACCGGGGAAGCAGGTGGAGCCGCTCATCCTACGTGCCGCGGCCGGGGACTGCATCGAAGTGACGGTGACCAACAGGTTCTTGCCGACTTTCAAGCCCCCCTCCCGGGTCGGGACCGGACCAGCGTTCGCGAACATAACGCTCTACACGTCGCGACACGTGAGCCTTCACCCGCAGCAGGTCGGGATGGATATCCTGACGGGTAATGGCGTTACCATCGGCAACAATCCTTCGAAGACCGTGTGGAAGACGGGCGAGTCCGCTAAGCTCCAATGGTACGCCGGGTCGATCGGGGCGGATGGTACCCATACCCCGGTGGAACTGGGAGCCATCGGGCTGTCGCCGGCCGATCCTTTGATGCAGCACCCGTTCGGCATGCTCGGCGCGCTGATCATCGAACCGCAAGGCTCGACTTGGAAGGAGGATGACAACAGCCGTGCGCAGGCAACGGTCACCTCGCCGTCCGGCAAATTCCGCGAGTTCGTCCTGGTGCTGCAGGATGACGTGAAGCTCGGGCTGTTGACGGAGCAGGCCGACTCCTACGGCAAATCGAAAAAAGGGCCGCCGCAAGTCGTGCAGGAGGTTGCCGAATACAGCAGAGCGTTCAACTACCGCACCGAGCCCCTGCCCTACCGCTTTGAGGATACGGGATGGGATTCGACGAGCAAGAGCCTGGCGCCGTTGGGCATGGCCCGGGCCCTGTCGAATTCCCAGGTCGCCGCCGACCCGCAGACGCCGGTGCTGGCGGTCTCCAAAGGGACGCCGACGCGGCTGCGCGTGGTCCATCCGGGCGGCCTCTCGGAGCAGACCTTCACGCTGAACGGACACCCTTGGCAAGAAGAGCCGTTCCGCAACAACAGCCGGGACATCGGCGACAACGGGGCCTCGCAGTGGTTCGGCGGACGCGACGCGTTCGGCGCCAACGACCAGTTCAATCTCGTGCTGAACTCGGCCGGCGGCCGCAACAAGGTGACCGGCGATTATCTCTATCGCTCGTTCATCGGCAGCGAGTTCCAGTACGGCCTCTGGGGACTCGTGCGCGTAGGGCAGCCCGGCGAGGACATCGTGACGATCGCCGGCGTCGCGGAGGGGCCGAACGGCTACGGCTACGCGATCGCGGGCACCAATACGGTCAATCCCGACACCGGCAAGATGGCCGACAAGGTGACCATCAGCGCCAGCGTCAGGAAGGCCGGCTCGGTCGTCAAGGCCACCTGTACGGTGCCGGTCGACGCCGTCACCGGCGCTTGGACCTCGGCGGCGAACTGTTCCGACGCGGGGGAAGGAAAGCTGATCGTGGATGGCGCGAATCCGGTGATGGCCCAGTCGACGGGAGGCGGTCGCGCCTCGGTGAACGGCTTCATCCCGGCATTGAAACCGCCGGTCGCGCTCTCGGCACAGCAGAGAAGCCAAAACACCCAGGCCAAGATCCAGAAGGGCAACCAACAGACCCCCGAAATCGTGCAGTTCAGGGGCGAGCGGATCCCGCCGGCGCGGGTGCCCGGCGAGGGATCGGCGCAGAGGCAGTCCCGGGCGGATCCGATTCCGAACAGGTCGCCGCGTCCGGACGCGGCCAATCAGCCGACTTCGGCGTCTGAGCCGGACGAGGACGAGCCGGACGAGGAGCCGACGCGACATTGAGCATGACGTCGCGCGGGCGGCGGCGCCGGTTCGTCTGGATTCTGCCGCTGATCGGCGCCGCGGCGGCCGCTCCCGCCGCGGCTCCGGGCGCCGGGTTGAGCGAGCGGTACGAGCGCGACGGCCTCGCGGTCGAGGCGACGGTCGCGCCGATCGGCCGCGCCGGGGCAGACGAGGGACCGTTGCGCTCCGGCGAAGCCGTGACGGTGCGCTTCCGCGTTTCCGATCAGGCCGGAA
>DASPXY010000753.1:0-2043 GCA_035637055.1 Gemmataceae bacterium
AGGCGGAGTACGGTCAGACGCTGGTGTGCGGCTACGGGCGGCTGGGTGGGGTGGCGGTCGGCGTGGTCGCGAACCAGCGCAAGCGCTGTCGCACGGTGACGGGAGCGCTGGAGTTCGGCGGCGTCATTTACGTCGATGCCGCAGACAAGGCAGCGCGCTTCATCATGGACTGCAACCAGGGACGGCTGCCGCTGCTCTTTTTGCAAGATGTGAACGGCTTCATGGTCGGGCGCGACTCGGAGCAGGCGGGCATTATCCGCGCCGGTGCGAAGCTGGTCAACGTCATCGCGAACAGCGTGGTGCCGAAGCTGACACTGATCCTGGGCGGCTCGTACGGCGCCGGCAACTACGCCCTGTGCGGCAAGGCGTTCGACCCGCGTTTCATCTTCGCCTGGCCGACTGCCCGCTACGCGGTGATGGGCGGCGAACAGGCGGCGGGGACGCTCCTGGAAATCACTATCAGCGCTCTGAAACGTCAGGGGCACGAACCGGACGCCGACGAGTTGGAGGAGTTGCGCCGCAAGGTCGAGGCAAGTTACCAGGAGCAGACGGACGTGCGTTACGCGGCTGCGCGGCTGTGGGTGGATCGAATTGTCGAGCCGGCGCAGACGCGCATTGACCTGTTGCGGGCGCTGAGCGTGGCGATCCGCTACGATGAGGGGCGGCCGTTCAAGACGGGTGTGTTACAGGTGTGACGAGGGGATCATGTCCACGGAGCAAGCGTTGCTGGCAGCGATCTGGGCGGAACCGCAGGACGACACGCCTCGCCCGATGAGTGAGATCATTGCTCGACTGCGCGAGGAGGCGCGGAAAAGACGGGAGAAGGAGCAGCAAACGCCGCCGCCGTCTCCCCCGGGAACGGTCGTGAGGATTTCAGCCAGTCTTCTTCAGCGCCCGCCGCTCCGTCAACACCTCGGCGAGGATGCGCAGCACCGTCTCCACCTGGGCGGCGCTGACGCACAACGGCGGACAGAAGCGAATCGCACTCTCGCCGCAGCCGAGCAAGAGCAAGCCCTTGTGGAATGCGAACTGCACCACCTCCTCGCGCAATACCGGATCGAGGATTTGCGCCTCGCGATCCTTGACGATATCCACCGCCATCATCAGCCCCAGGCCGCGCACCTCGCCCACCTCCGGAAACTGCGGCTGCATCTTCAGCAATCCCTGCCGCAGTTGCTCCCCGCGCTGAGCCGCATTGGCTATATACTCCCCCTCCAATAGCTCCAAGGTCGCCAGCGAGGCCCGGCAGCTGACCGGGTTGCCGCCGAAGGTGCTGGCGTGGCTTCCCGGCGGCCAGTCCATCACCTGGGCACGGGCGATGATCGCCCCCAGAGGCATGCCGCTGGCGATGCCCTTCGCCAGACAGACGATGTCCGGCTCGACGCCCCAGTGCTGCACCGCGAACATCTTGCCGGTGCGCCCCATCCCACATTGCACCTCGTCGGCGACCAGCAAAATGCCGTGCCGATCGCACAGTCCCCGCAATCCCTTCAGGAACCCCGGCGGTGAGACGTGATAGCCGCCCTCGCCCTGGATCGGCTCGACGAAGATCGCCGCGATCTCCTCGGGCGGGGCGATGCGCTTCATCACCGTGTCCTCGATCTGGCGGACACAGCCGCAGCCCAAGGCAGAATCGTCGCACGCCTTGCAGCCGCGCGGAAAGGGGACGTGATGGATGTCCGGGACGAGAGGCGAGAAGCCGCGGCGGTGGACGAGTTTCGAGCCCGACAGCGACATGGCGCCATAGGTGCGGCCGTGGAAGGCGCCGAAGAACGCCAGGGCGCGCGACCGCCCCGTGTGCCAGCGCGCCAGCTTCAGCGCTGCCTCCAGGGCCTCGGCGCCGCTGTTGGTGAAGAACACCCGCTTGGGCGAGGCCCCAGGCGCCACCTCGGCGAGACGCTGCGCCAGGTCGATCTGCGGCAGATAGTAGAAATCGGTGCCGGACATGTGAATGAGCTTCGCCGCCTGATCCTGGATGGCGGCGACGACCTTCGGGTGACAGTGGCCCGTCGCGGTGACGGCGATGCCCGCGGTGAAATCGAG
>DASPXY010000754.1:0-2598 GCA_035637055.1 Gemmataceae bacterium
CTGATTGCCCGCCAACCGCCCGAAGCGCAGGCCATCATCCGCGCGCTGCTGGCCAAGATCCGGGAACTGCAGGACCGGCTCAACCAGTCGCCGCGCAACTCCTCGTCACCGCCCAGTAGCGAACACCCCCACGCCAAGCCGCCCCGGCGCAAGGCCCGGGCCGCTCGCCTCCGGGGCGGTCAGCCCGGACACCCCAGGCACGAGCGCCCGCTCCTGCCCAGCGAGCAGTGCGACGACGTCATCCCCCTCAAGCCGCCGACCTGTCGGCGGTGCGGCCGTGAGCTGTCGGGGGAGGACACCGCCCCGCTGCGCCACCAGGTCTGGGAACTCCCTGAGATCAAGCCCCTGGTGGTCGAGTACCAGCGGCATCGGCTGGCCTGCCCGCGCTGCGGCGACACGACCTGTGCTGCGCTGCCGCCCGGCGGTCCCGCGGGGCAGTCCGGGCCGCGGCTGGTGGCCTTCGCCGGGCTGCTGATGGCCTACTTCCGCCAGAGCAAGCGGCGCACGGCCCTGTTCCTGGAGGCGCTGCTCAACCAGCCCTGCTGCCCCGCCCTCACCCGCAAGATGCAGGCGCAGGTCACCCAGGCCCTGCGCCCGGCCTACGAGGAGTTGGCCCGCGCCTTACCGGAGCAGCGGCGCCTGGGGATCGATGAGTCGCCGACCAAGGAAGCGGGGGCGAAGTCCTGGCTGTGGACGTTCGTCGCCGGCCTGTTTACGGTGTTCGCCGCCCGCGGGACGAGGGCCGCGACGGTGTTGAGCGAGTTACTGACGGACGCCTTCGCGGGTGTGGTCGTGTGCGACCGGGCCAAGATGTATTGGGGTCTGGGCCGGTTGCAGTGGTGTTGGGCTCATCTGGCCCGAGATTTCCAGGCACTGGCCGACAGCGAGGATGGCGTGGTGAGACGCCTGGGCCACGACCTACTGCGGCCGACGGACGAGTTGTTCCGCCAGTGGTCGCGCTGCCGCGACGGGACGATCAGCCGCGCCGAGTTGAAGAGCAGCCTGGAACCAGTGCGCCGCGCGGTGGAGGGTTTACTGCTGCGCGGGCTGTTCAGCGGCCATCCGCGGCTGGTGGGCATGTGCCGTGAGTTGTACGACCACCGGGCGTGGCTGTGGACGTTCCTGGAGCAGGAGGTCGAGCCGACCAACAACGCCAGTGAGCGTGCCCTGCGGCACGCGGTGATCTGGCGGAAGTTGTCCTTCGGCACCCAGAGCGCCCGTGGCAGCCGTTTCGTTGAGACGATGTTGACGGTGATCGAGACGTGCCGGCAACAATCCCGGGACGTGTTCGCCTACGTCACGGCAGCCGTCCAGGCCCACTGCGCTGACCGGCCCACGCCCTCACTGCTCCCCGGGGTGTAAGCGATGGCCCTCGGGCAAGCCGACCGTCCCGCAGTTGCTCTGGCTGCGGCAGGGGCAAGGGGGCGGCGCTCCCCGTCATGGGACACGTTCTCAGCCGGGAGCGGACGAATTCCGGCACCTGCTTCTCGCCTCGGCGTGGCCAGCAGTTCGGCGGAGCGACAGGGCCGTTGAGCTGCTGGCGTTGGGGCGCCTCCATCACACCCATCAGCGGGGCAAGGGGGCTGTGCAGTTCACGGCTGTTCCGCGCGTCCCCGGGCAGTTCGATGCGCCGGGCGATGGGACCGCAGCGCGCTGGCGACTCTCAGGCGGAGGAGCGGATTCCGAAGATGCGGCAAGCAGCGCTTGTGGTCCTCCGCCACGATGGGATGGGTTTCGAGGAAGAGAAGGAACAGCCGTGCCGGGGAAGGATAGGACGCGCCTTCGCTGGCTGTGGTTCTCTTGGTTACTTGGGTGATTCCTGCTTGGGGAGTTTTGCTTTCGTTTTTCCCAAAATCACGCCCAGCAGAGCCCGGGCCTTTACTGCAGGCGACGTCTGCCGTGCGGCCAAGGCCAGGGCGTCTTTTTCGTGACCCGCACGCGCCAGGACTTGGGCGAGGTCGTCCAGTGCGGCTGCTTTCGAGGTTTCGTCTCGGATTCGTGCAACGGTTTCGCGAGCGCCTTTTAGATCACCCGCTTCGGCCTCAGCTGGAGCAATCCCGGCAAGAGCTTCGTCCATTGCCTGGTCCGTCGGAATGGTATTAGCGGTCCTCAAGGCTTCCTTGACATCTCCGGCTTTGGCTTGCTCACGAGCGATGAAACCTAACGTAGCGGCCTTTGCGGACTGGGGCGGCCAGCCCCCTCGCCGCATGGCGGGAACCACTCTTTGTGCGGCCTGCGAAGGCGCTAGCAGCATTTCCCGAGCCTCGGTCGGTTTTCCGGCAGTCAATCGGTTAACGCCCATTTGCATCAAGGCATCCGCCTTCTCCAGGTCCGCTTCGATGGCCGCAGCCGTCACCAGCGCACCGCTCTTATCGCCAAGCAGAAGTTGCGTTAGCGCGATTCCAGCCTGCAACTGGTAAAGTCGGGGATTTGGAACACGCTGCTGCCGAAACTCCCCAATCTTTGCGACACTTCTCGCTCATCCCCACCGCATTCTGGCGGTTGAGCGATCGTAACCTCTTTTGGGCTTGCAAGATAGAGGGCCTGCGCCCTAGGGAGAAGGTAGATACCTCGCCTTCTCACCGAGGACACAGGCCA
>DASPXY010000755.1:0-6428 GCA_035637055.1 Gemmataceae bacterium
TCCCTGCCGCCTCCCCCGCACACCGCCTTGTTCGATCGAGGGAGGACAGCCCACCAGACAGGTCAGTGGCCCTGGCAGGAGCGCGTGCGCGCCGAGGAGAGCCCGGGAGAAAGATCACCTCGGTGCGCTGGGCAAGCTATCTGGGGGGAGGTTCCTTGCAACCCCCTTATTCTCGCTTCGCGAGAACGCCATCGCCAAGGAACCGGGGTCGAGCTATCATGAGCGCTGGCGGTGTGTGTCTTGGCTCGGCGCTTCACTGGTGGCTTAGACTCCGGCGAGTCTTCCCCGATTGCAACTCTGAGCCGGGGAGCGTTATCGGCCCCATCACTGGTGACCCCGATCCGCGCGGATACTTCCCGCGATCGCGTGGTTCCCGTTTGTAACACTGACTTGTGATTAGTCACTGCCGGCTCCCCCGCACACGGCCTTGGTAGACCGAGGCAGACCATCCAGTCAGACAGGGCAGTGGCCCTGGCAGGGGCGCCTGCGCGCTGTGGAGTACCTGGCAGACAGATCACCTCCCTGCGCTGGGAAAACTGCCTGGCGGGAGGTTCCTTGTAACCGACGCACGCAAACGATCTCAGCGCAAGTAATCCGCGTAACACCGGACGGCGTCTGGCACGAGGTTGTACAAAGAGTCGCTCGACTCGCCGAGCGTGAACGAGATCGCCAGCGGAAACCTTCCCTTGGGCGCGCCGGGCGTATAGGTGCCGTGGCCCCAGAACTGGCCGCTGGCGACGATGTCGAAACGTGTTACCTTGCCGTCCTTGGCCTCGACGAAGCCGAGCAAGTCCGCTTGATAGCCGCGGCTGCCGTCCTTCGTTTCCAGATGGACGCTGCCGGTGAGGCGGCCCGCGCTGAGCTTCATCTGCACCTTCTTGATTTGCGTCTCGGTCCAGCCGGTGGGGGTGCCGCGCGTGTTATCAACCAGATGGTAGCGTACGATCCGTTGCTTCAGGCTCTCCGGCAACTCGCCTCGGATCAGGGCTTGCACCTCATCCTTGCGGATCCAGAGATGTTCGCGGCCGAGCGAGGTCTTCCAGGCGGTTTCCATGTGGTGCTGAATGGTCCCCTTGGCGGCTTTCACCGGATCGTGGCCGGCCAGAACCTTGGCGACCGTGAACACGACCAGCCCGTCTTGCGGCATCGTGAAGCGTTGGTCTTTCTCCTTGAAGTCGATCGCGGGCGCAGCGATCGGCTTGAACTTCTTGAGGGCTTTTTCGAGCATGGCGATCACGCTGTGCGGGCGAAAATCGTAAACGTAGCCGACGAGGTCGCCGGCCGTGTTGATGACGTGCAGCCCTTGCAGGGTGCCGCCCTTGCCGATGATCTTGCGGGCGAAATCGCCCTCGGCGTCCTTGCGTCGGCCGGCGCCGTTGTGGGCGATGCCGACACAGACGAAATGGGTCTTGAGCAAGTCCACGACTTTCGCATCGTTGAAGGCCGTCGCACGGAAGGCCACGACGTTGTTTCAGCCGCAACCGAGCGGCGAACCGCTCGCCACCCAGACGAAGATCGGCTTGCCCGTCTTGGCTGCCGCCGCCCGGCCTTCGAGGATCGAGACATGCCACGGGATGGTCCGCCACCGTTCGTCCCTGGGCGGCTGCAGCGCCATGTGCAGTTTCTCGAACTCGGCCACGGTCAGCCCGCTCTGGGCCGGTTCCTGGGCGACGACCGACGCGGCCGGGTGAAGACTGATGCATGCAGCGCCAACAAGGGCGGCCGCAAAGAAGCGGGTGCTGGTCATGAGTCACTCCGGTAACAGCCAAGCGCTAACGCGCGAAATACGGCCCCGTTGGGTTGTAGTGCAGCAAGTTATACGGCGGAATCAGGTCTTGCGGGGCGTCGCCGGTCACCAGCTCGCAAGCGATGCCGTACATCCAGGGATACTGGTCCAGGCGAATCTCGTTCGTCCGGCGTCCCCAGGCGTACCCGACGCCGACGACGTCGAAACGCGTGATCGCCTGTTTGCGGCGGTCGTAGTGAACCGTGCCGAGCAGGCGCAGCGCGCAGCCGCGGCTCCTGGGCTCGGTGCGGAGCTTGCTGTCGAACTCCTTGCCAAGGTGGGCATGGCCTTCCAGGCGCAGCACGAGTGCTTGGTCATTCATCTTGTCTACGATGAGCGACATCGTTGACTTGCGCGTCGGCAAGGCGCTGACGCTTCCTTCCAGGTAGTCGATGCCGATGGTGCTGGAGAATCGCTTCTGAATCGACTGGGCGACTTCGTGGCGGTCGCCCGGCTTGGGCTTCGCGGGGATCAGCGATTTCTTTTCGGACTCCAGAAGCCAGAGGAGGTCGCTCTGGGTCTCGACCTTCCAGCGATCGGGGTTGTGCTGGTAGTAAAACTCACTCGAGCGGACAGGCTTCTTCTCGTCGTCGTGCCGCAAGTGGGTGTGCCCGCACATCTTGCCGCCCACCTGTTGACGTTTCTTCATGTCCCACAAGCGAATCGCGCTCGCCGACGAGGCCGCCAGGAGCGAGCCGTCCGGCGACAACGCGACGGCAGCAATGAAAGTGCGATGCCCCAGCGCTTCAGAAAACAGGCCCTTCTTCTCCGACAGGTTGATTCCGGTGATCCCCCAGGCTTCAGGCGGGATGTCGCGCGATACGTCAAGATCACGCACCAACACGGCGGCAATGTGCGGTGGCTTCTTGTCACCGGCCTCGGCGTCACTCGCAGCGCCTGGCACGCAGACGATACAGGCGGCGACGACCAGGACGGTTTTCGATGGGATTGAAGCATTCACGATCGATTGGCTCCCACGAGGACAGGTGACATCCGGCCAGCGCCATTCCCAGACAAGACGACTGCCAGGTCATCGTCGATTGGCATCCTTGGCGCCTGGGCTTAGGCGCTGTTCCAGGCGCCTCAAGGCCGCCGTCGCTTCTTGAGTCAACTCCGCATCGCGCAAGCCGGTTGCGAAAGCACGCAACAGCGCACGAGCGTCAACGCCGCCATCACGTTCCAGCGCCTCGAGGGCACGCAGCTGGCGGAGTTGCCTCATGGCAGGCGCCGGGCTGCGGTCCTGCGTGCTTTCGTCCCACAAGCGCTTCGCGCTTCGCGCGGCTTCGGGTGGAAGGGCCTTGTTCTCCAGGGCTTCCGCCAGCGCCGTGGTGGCGGCCTTCCCGAGATCTGCCAGTTCCCGTTGCGCTTCGAGGCGCGCCTCCGGTTGATCGTCGGCCAGCTGCTCCACGAGTCGCTTGACGTACTGGGCGGTGACGGGGCGCAGGCGCTTCTGGAGAAAGGCTGGCGCCTGCCCCGAGGTCGCCAGCGAGAGGACAGCCTGGAATGCCCGCTCGCCATCCTGGCTGCCAAGGTCGTCCCAGAGGTTGGTCAACTCCGCTTCCGTCAACTTGCCCTTGAGCGCGGCATACTTGTTCGCGCCGGTCATGTCCCACAACAGCACGGTCGTATCGGCCCCGCCACTGGCCAGCAGTTTGCCGTCGGGGCTGAAGGCGACATCCATCACGGCGCCGCGGTGTCCTTGCAACTGGAGTCGCAGCAGCCCCGTACGCGCTTCCCAGACCTGGACAGGGCTGGCCCACCCGATGCGGGGTGCGCTCGTGGCAATCGTCCAGCCATCGGGCGAAAACGCAGCGCGGTCGTCCACCTCGTTGGGCCTCGCTTTGGCTTGCCAGAGCGGCCGCCCCGTGACAACCTCGAGCAGGGCGCGGCCCGAGTGGTGGCTGAGAACCAGGACCCAGCGACCGTCGGGGCTGAAGGCCGCGAAGTTCACCTCGTCCTTCCATCCTTCAAGGTTCCGAGACCAAAGCGTCTTCTCCGTCTCCAGATCGATCAGGACAGCAGCGCCCTTGGCCTCGCCGACGAGAACCGAGCGCCCCTCCGGGGCCACCGTCAGGGCAAAATTGTACAGTGGGACATAACCGTGCCGCGTCCGCACCTTGAGCAAGCCTTGCAGCGACTTCACCTTCTTGCCGCTCTCCGCGTCCCACACGTGAATGCCGCCGCCATCATCGACGCCGAGCACGCGCTGGCTCTCGTTCAGGAAGATCGCCCGCGCCACGCGGCTGGCGCCGTGGCTTAGCTCGGCCCCGAAGTGTTTCACCTCCTTCCCCGTCAGACCATCTCCGAGGTGAATGCGGTCGGAGGCCCAGAACAGCCGCGGGCCGGCGCGGGCCCAGCCAAACTCGGTAATCTGGCCGAGTTGCGGGCGGATGCGCCTGTCCACGTTCTCCTGGAGCGTGGTCAGGTTCCACGACCGCAAGGCAGCATCGGCATGTTCAACCACCAGCTCCTTGCCGTCGGGCCGAAACCGCAGCCGTTCAATGATCGTCTGGGAGGAACCGCCGAACTCGACTTCCTTGCCCGTGGCGACATCCCAGCAACGGATCGTGCAATCCGTGTTGCCGACCGAGAACAGCTGCTTGCCCGCGGGACCGAAAGCAAGGCCGGTGACAGCGCAATTGTGCCCGCGCAGGTGGTGCCGGATCTTGCCGCTGGCGACGTCCCACACGGTAATCACCTCGCCACCGGCCGTGGCGAGAACCTTGCCATCCGACGAAACCGCGAGGCGAGAACAATAGCCGGGCAGGCGGTCCGCGAAGCGGCGCAGTTCCTGACCGCTCGCGCCATCGAGCAGGAGAAAGTCGCCCGCGAGAGTGCTGACCAGGAGCGTCTTGCCATCGGGCGCAAAGAGCAGCGTGTACCAGCGTGGCTGCAGCCCATCCCGGTGATGCACCACCTTGCCCGTGGTCGCGTCCCAGAGCCAAAACATGTCGCAGCCGACGGCCTTGGGGTCATAGCCCGTCGCCGCCACGCGCCGGCCGTCCTGGGAAATCGCGACGGACAGGATCTGCCGCGGTACGTCCCAGTGGCGCAGTTCCTGGCCGGTCTCCAGGTCCCACAGGTACACACGTTTCTCGGACGGATCGGCGAGGACGAGCCGGCGCTGATCCGGCGTGGCGTCGAACCGTCGCGCCCGTTGCGGCCCCTGGCCTTGAGGAATGAGGCGGAACTCCTTCTCGGAGCTGACGTCGTACCGTCGCGTATCGCCGTAGCCGCACGCCAGCAGCCCTTTGCCGTCGCTGGTGAAAGCCAGTCGGTCAGCAGTGTAATGCGACCACTCGCGCAGGAGGCGGCCGGAGCCGGCGTCCCACAGAGCGACCTTGCCCGGGCCGGACGTGGCGACCACCTTGCCGTCCGGCGAGCAGGCCACCGTGTTGAGATAATAGCCGGGTCGAAAGTTGATGCTGCCCAGGCGCGCGCTGGCGCCCTCGGGCAGTTTTTCCGGCTGCGCCTCGACAGCCGAGCCAACGCTGAGGAGGACGCCAGCAACTAACCCCAGGCGGGTGCTGTTCATGTGAGGACTCCGTGGAGGTAGATCTCTGTAATCTCGACGAAGCAACCCCGCAGGTGGTTTTTGGGCCATGACTGGATCCGTGCGGAATGGAAAAGATGACGACTCTGCGCGTGGCCTTTTATCACGGTCTGGGAGACAGCAGCAACTTTGCTCACCAGATACCCCTCTGGATTCGGCGCGGGGATGCGTGCCGGGTTGAGTTGGCGGACTCGCACGCTTGGCTGAAGGCATACCAAGGCCGCTCGGTTGATTGCCTGTACCTGGACAGTGCCGACGTCGGCACGCCGCAATGTGAGGAATCCTGCCTGGAAGAAGCCAAACTCGCCAGTGCCTTCCTCCATGAGCGGTCTTGCATCCTGATCGATGACACGCCGTTCAACAACGGCGCGACCGCGGGCAAGGGCACGCTGGCGATTCCTTGGCTGGTCGCCCAGGGCTGGAAAGTCGCTCACGCAGGGTATCAGGTCATGCTTACCCGAAAGCCTGCCCCGCTTGTTACCGTTGCTTGATCCGGTGAACGCGATCCACGGCCGGTAGCGGGTCGAGCACCTGGACTTCACCCGGCGGCGCCCCTGGCCAGCGGATCTCGATGCGGTCCACCTTCGTCGCCTTGCCCAGACCAAAGGTCAAGGGTAGTTCGCTCTGACTGAGGTAGCCGCGGGCACTGGTGACGAAGCGGTGTTGCACCTTGCCGCCGGCGGTGAGCCTGACGTGAGCGCCGATGGCGCTGGTGTTGCAGCGCTTGCCGTCCCCTTCGAGGACCAGGCGAACCCAGTGGTTGCCGGTGCCGCCCTGGTTCTTCAAGAGCCGCGCCGGGCCGCCATTCGCCGTCAGGACCACGTCGAGGTAGCCGTCGCCGTCGATGTCCGCAAAAGCGCAGCCGCGGCCGACGAGGGGCTGAAACAGGTCCGGACCGGCAAACTCGGGAGTGACCAGTTCATAGGTGCGTTTGCCGCCGGTGTTCCAGAAGAGTTGCACCGGCTGTTGGTAACTCTGGCTCGGCTCCACCAACTGGATGTCCGGCTCCAGATGACCGTTGCAGGTCAACAGGTCCAGCAGGCCATCAAGGTCGAAGTCGAAAAAGAACAGGCCGAACTTGAGAACGAT
>DASPXY010000756.1:0-2781 GCA_035637055.1 Gemmataceae bacterium
GGCGTGGTCTACAAGGCGCGGCAGGTCAGCCTCAACCGCATCGTCGCTCTCAAAATGATCCTTGCAGGCGGCCACGCCAGCGAGGAGGATCTGACCCGCTTTCAGATCGAGGGCGAGGCCGTCGCCCACCTGCAGCACCCCAACATCGTTCAGATTTACCATGTCGGCAGCCGTGACGGGCGGCCGTTCTTCTCCCTGGAATATGTTGACGGCGGCAGCCTGCAGAACAAGCTCAGCGCCGGGCCGATGCCGATGCGCGAGGCGGCCCGCCTGATTGCGGTGCTGGCCAGGGCGATGCATCACGCTCATGAGAAGAAGATCGTCCACCGCGACCTGAAGCCCGCCAACATCCTCCTGACCACCGAGGGCACTCCCAAGATCACCGACTTCGGCCTCGCCAAGCGTCTCGAAGACACAGGCGAGCAGACCGGCACCGGGGCCATCCTCGGCACGCCGACCTACATGGCGCCGGAACAGGCTCAAGGTCGCAACAAGGACATCGGCCCCGCCGTGGACGTGTACGCGCTGGGCGCTATCCTCTACGACCTGCTGACGGGCAAACCGCCCTTCCGCGGCGAGACGGTGCTCGACACCCTCCAGCTCGTGCAATTCGTCGAGCCGGTGCCGCCGCGCCGCCTGCAGCCGAAGGTGTCGCGCGATCTTGAGACAATCTGTCTGAAATGTCTCGAAAAGGAGCCGTCGCGGCGTTACCCCAGCGCCGCCGCCCTGGCCGACGATCTGGAACGCTTCCTCAACGGCGAGCCGATCAAGGCACGGCCGACGCCCGTGTGGGAGCGCGTGCTGAAGTGGGTGAAGCGCCGGCCGACGGCGGCGGCGCTGATCGGCGTGAGCGCCGCGGCGGTGCTGGCCCTGATGGTCGGCGGCTTCGTCGTGGCCGATCGCGAACACGGTCTGCGCCTCACCGCCGAGCGGCAGGAGGCCATCGCCAAGAAGCAGAAAGAGGAGGCCGAGCGGCAGCGGCAACGGGCCGACGGGCATCTGCAGCAGGCATTCCTTGCCGGGGACGAACTGCTGAACCGCGCCAGCAAGGCCCTTGCCAACCAGCCGCGGTTGGACACGGTCCGCCGCGATCTGCTGGAGAAGGCCCGCCGTTTCTACGAACGGTTTTTCGAGGTCGAGGGCGACACTCCGGAAGTGCGCTGGCAGACCGGACTCGCTCACCTGCGAGTCGGCGACATTCAGGAACAATTCGGAGAGTACGGCCCTGCCTTGAAGTCCTATGACACCTCGCTGGCACTGCTGCGGACCTTGCCGGAAGCGTTTCCCACCGAGGCCAGGCATCTCGACGCACTGGCGGGCGTGAATAGCAATCGCGCCAACGTGCTGCAAGCGCTCGACCGCGACGCCGAGGCGGGTACCGCTTACGAGGAGGCCATGCGCGTCTATCGGCGGCTCGTGTGGAAGTCCCCCGAGCCGCGCTACCAGTACCTATTCGCGGCCGCCAGCGGTGGTTGGGCAAAGCGTCTGGAACGCGATGGCCAGCACGGCGAGGCGGAGAAGGTCTATCGCGAGGCCCTGACACTCCTGGACAAGTTGTGTGCTGCCGACCCAGGCGAGCCCCGTTACCAGGCACTGCGGGCGCGGACCGCGACCAACCTTGGCGTCCTGGCTCTCACCCAGGCGCCCGTGCGGCCGAAGGAAGCCCTTGAACGGGCGCTCGCGCGGGCGAAGGAATTCCTTGAACAAGCGCTCGCCGTGCAGACCAAACTCGCCTCAGAGTTCCCTGACGTGCCGGATTACCAGGCGGACCAGGGATTGACCCTCCTCAACCTGGGGCTGATCGCGGACAGGGAAGGACATCCGAAGGCAGCGAGCAAGGCGTACGAGCAGGCTGCGGCACTGCTGGGGGTGTTGGTGAAAGAGTTCCCCCGGCGCGCCGATTCCCGCCACGCCCTGGCGCTGGCCTATACGAACCTGGGGTTAGTTCGTGAGGCGGGCAAGGACATCGAGGGGGCGGAGCAGGTGCGCAAGCTGGCCCGGGCGGAATGGCAGCAGTTGGTGCAAGCCGCCCCGACCTCGCCGACCTACTGCCGCGAGCTGGCGCTGAGCCAGGTCGATCTGGGGAAGTATTGGCGGCTGACGAACGAGCTGGAGAAAGCCGAAGAGGTGTGGGCGCAAGTGGTCAAGGACCAGGAAAAGCTCATCGCCGAGTTTCCCAAATCCGTCGAGGACCGGATGAACCTCGCTCGCACCCTAGGCGACTTCGGGCAACTCCTGGTAGACCGGCAGCAGGCGAAGCAGGCAGAGGAGCACTACCACCGCAGCATCAAGTTGCTCGACGAAGTGCGGGTCATGACGAAGACGCCGCCGGAGGGATGGCTGCCGCAGATGGTGGACAGCTATCACAATCTGGTTGCCGTGCTGATGCAGGGGCGGCAATTGGCGAAGGGGGTCGAGGCGCTCCGCGAGCTGATTCGTTACCAGCATGCCGTGCTGACGCAGGCGCCGGCCGACGCAGCGCAGCATGCGCGGCTGGCCTCTTATTATGTCGGCCTGCTCGAGGCGTTGATCCAGCTGCGCGACCATGCCGGGGTGAGCAAGTGCGCAGCGGAATACACTGCCTTGCTGGGCGATATGGGAAAAGGTGGCTGGCGCGAACGATTACAGACCGCCGCTCTGCTGGCGCGCTGCGTGCCGTTCGCGGAGGAAGACAAGGCGGTGCCCGCAGCGGAGCGCCCAGCGCTGGCGCGGGCCTACGGTGACGAGGCGATGCGACTGCTGAAGGAGGCTGTCGCTCGGGGCTATCGCGACAGAGAGCGG
>DASPXY010000757.1:0-7808 GCA_035637055.1 Gemmataceae bacterium
CCAGATTTTTCTGCCATTTTCCCGTGCAGCCGGGGATCGTCGAGGTCGAGCTTGTACATGATCTGATTGTAATCGTAGCGCGGCGTCGCCTGCGGATTGCCGGAGAAGGTGTGCGTGTAGGTTCCCTCGAAGAAGATGACGCGGCCGCCGTCCTTGTCGAACATGGGATGCTGTTTCGGGTTGTAGAAACTGTAGCGCTCGTGGGTAACCACCTTGACGGCATAGGCCCACGGCCCGACGGGCGTGTCGGCCTCGGTGTACCAGATCTCGCCAAGGTACGACGTCCCACCGGACTGGACAGCGATCATCACCCAGCGCCGCCGGTACTCGTTCCAGTACACCGAACCGGACTGTGCCAGGATCGCCTTACCGCTGTCGCGATCCCGCAGACCCAGCAGCGCCTCGCTCGCCTTGATCTTGCCGGTAGCGATCAGCTGCTTCTGCTCCGTCGGCCCGACTGCGGGCGTGTCTTTCCTCCAGGCGTAGCGCAACCGGCCGCGCTCGTCGCGATCCAGGCGGGCATCGGCCAGGCGCGTACCGTCCCTCAGGCAAGTGTAGGTTTCGTAGCGCTTGGGCCGCTGGAAGTCCTCGGCAGTGGCGCGCACCCGCGTGAGAGGATAGGGGTGGGCAAAGTAGACATATTCGACGCCGCCGTCAGTGTGTCGTAAGGCGTGCCCCCTCGGGAACGCGGGCGCCTTCATGTCCACGGTGGCGAGGTGCTCGAACCTCTCCCTGTCATCGTCCCAGACTGCCAGGCCACGAGCGGAAATCGTCAGCGGCGGCTCGACCTTGAGGTACGAGCCGTACAGCCGATGCCGGCCTTTTTCATCCGTGAGCGGCACCAGCGTCGTCAGCCAGGTCGGCCCCTGGCCGGGCATCTGCATCGTTGGGCGTGCGAAACCTTTGCCATCGACAAAGTAGCTCAAATCGATGCCGACCTCCGGATCAAGGCCACCCTTCCCGGGCAGGGCAGAGATCGCCCCAGGAACGTCGAAATTGCCCAGCGGATACGCCGGTCGATTCGTGTCGCCCCAGAACCAGTAAATCTTGCCGCGATAGACCGCGTTCAGCACGCTATCGGAGCCGAACACCTGACCGTTGAGCACCGGTTCCTTCAGCGGCACCTTCTTCCCAGCGAGGACGCTATCGCGATAGATGCCGCCGCCGGTGACGCGATAGAGGCGCTCGGCGACGTTGAGACGCTGGATCTCAAGGCGCGCGCTGCCGCCGGACGTGAGGCGGAGCGCCTTGCCGCGGAAGCCGAAACCATCCTTGGGATACTCGTAGCCGTGGCTGCGGATGTGGAAAAAGACCTCGCGGCCCATCAGTCCCGGTTCGTGCAGCGCGACGACGCCGTTGCTATCGGTGTAGTAACGCACCTCGTTGACGGTGCGCAACTCGACGAGCGGCACACCGCGGCCGGTCTGGGCGTCCACGACGGTGATCGTGAAATAGGCGTTCGCACCGTCGGGCTGACTGCCAAGAGTGAGGGCGGAGAGCAACAACGCGGACAGCACGGTCTGATCCTCCGCCCCCAGATGTTGGAAGCTATGAGCTACCGGAAAAAATTGCCGAGAGGGCGCCGGGACACTAACCCGAAGCGTAAGCGAGGGATGAGGTTCCGTCATCCCTCGCTTACGCTTCGGGTTAGTGTCCCGCCGTTTTGTCCGCTAGATCTATGCCGCATCACTTCGTCGCGGGGAACAGTTTCAACACCTTTCCCCGATCGGCAAAAATACGATCCCAGTCCTCCCTCAAGACGTAGCGCCGACTGGCCAGGTCAGCGATGGAGACCCCAAACATCCGGCGGTAGTTCTCGAAGGTGCCGTAGCGTTCCTCCAGTGATTCCCGCGGATCGCCTGTCGGTTTGCGGTCCCGCGCCGCGCGCTGGAAGGGAAGGTATGAGCCGAGCAGGCTGGCGAGTTCGCCGTCGGCGCCGACGTCCTTGCGCCGCAGGTTCCAGCCGGTGTACGTCGCCAGCGGCGTCAAGACCTCCGGCGGCAAGAGCGTGCCGAGATCGTTGCCGTCGCGGCCACTCTTCGGCACGAGCACCGTGTATTGCCCGAGGACGCGCGGCGGTTCGACCGTCACCAGGCCCTTGGTGTAGAAGTCGGGGCCATAGTCCGCGGCGGGCGGACGCTGGATCACCGTCGGGTAACGCACGCCGGAAATCTTCGGAAAGCCGGTGCTCGCCTGCTGCCAGTCCACCAACGTCTTCTTGTCGATCCGTGGATAAACGCTCGGCGGCGGCGGCGTACCCTTGCGCACCCATTCATCCATCGCGTCGAGCAGGGCACGGAGGAAGGGGCGGTAGTCGCCCGGGTTGGTCAGATTGTCGCAGATGCCGCGCGGCGGTGGGTCGGCGGCGGGGCCGTGCTGCGTCCCACCAAAGGCGTAGAGGCGCACGTTCGCGGGAATCTCGGCGTCGGTCTTGCCCAGCGGATCGGTGTGGACGAGCGAGCCGCTGCGGTGCCAGTACTCGGCGGCGCTCTGCGTATGCATCACCTTCGGCATGAACCGGCCGCCGTCCTCCGCAAGCCGGCGGAGGATGCCGTCAGTGCGTTTGCTGAACGGATCGACCGAGTCGCCGTAGGTGAACGGGAAGCGATCGGCGGGATAGAGGTGCTCCTCGTGCTGGCCATTGTGCCTCGTCGGCTGGGCAAAGCGATGGTTGAAAAAGCCCAGGCCGCCGCCGGCCACATGCGGGATGAGGCCGTCGAAGACCTTGCGATCCTGTTCGTCGGCATTGAAGGCCTGATAGAGGAACTCGCGCAGGAAGCGGCCGCTCTGCGACACGCCGAAGCCATAGGCGCGATTGAGGGCCGGCTTACCGTTGACGGCAGCGATGGGGTTTGGCTTGGTGGCATGGTACTTCAGGAACGAGATCAGGTCGCGCGTGGCCGCGAAGCCGACGCCCTGCACGATCGGGTTCTCGGCTTCACATATCAGCTCGTAGATGTAGCCCGGTTCGAAGCCCCCCTTGAGGCGCATGCGGATCTGGGCAAGCGTGCCCGGAACGCCCTGCTTGACCGCCGCCAGCGGCTGGCGTTCCAGCGACCATTGATCGCGACTAACCGGCTCGCGTTTGTCCGTCTCGCGCAGCCGCTTGGTAAGCGTGCCCTTCGCTTCGCCCTCGACGGTTGGCGAGTAACTGCCGTGGCCCTCACGGCGCGACAGCGGCATGGTGGATGTCGGCTTGTCGCTCACCATCTCGTAACGAACGATCCCGCGGATGGGCTCGCCCTTGTTCGTCGCCACCGGGGCACGCAGCAGCAGGCGATGCTCGCCGGCGAGCAATTCGCCGATCCAGCCGCACCAGACGACGGTGTAGCCGCGGCGAAAGAGGAAGCCGTCGCCCGCGTCCTTCGCCGCCGTCGGGTCGTTGGTGCTCGGGCCGTAGTTGAAGAAGCGCAGCGCCAGCTTGTTGCCGCGGTTGTTGACGTCGTAGAAGATCGCGCCATTCCCCTTCGCCGGGTCTTTCGGCGCGAGGATGAAGACGTCCGCCTCGAACTCGACCTTGCCGTCGGCGTTGCGTGGCGCCTTGTCGAGATCGACGATGCCGCGATTGCGCGGATGGTCGGGGCTGATGGCAAAACGGCCAACGGCGACGATGCGCTCGTAAGGCCCGGTCTCGCCGAACGCCTTGCCCTCGGCGAACGGCTCGCGGCTGAGGATCTTGAGTTCGCGCAGTTCGGCGCGGGCGCCGCTGGCGCCGGCCAGGATAGCGAGCGTCGCCAGCACGGCGCGGGTGAACGGTCGTGGGTGTCTGTCTCTCATGAACTCCGCCTTTCGTGCTCAAGAGCGTCCTTTGATTCCCGACTCTGTTCCGTTCTCGCCTCGTCGGGTTCGCCCGTTGCGTCGGCCGGACCTTCCTGGCAGAATACTGTCATCCGGCAGTCGGACAATGTCAATCCTCTCGTGCGGCGCCAAGGGCCGGCCATGTTCCACTCGGGAGTTGATTGCCTGGTCTGCCGTGCTGAGGGAGCGAGGTCCACATGCCGCGAAACCTACCCAAGCCAATCACTGAAGCCCTGATCGCGCGCATGGTGAAGCGGATCGTCAAGAGGTTTCACCCGCAGCAAGTCATCCTGTTCGGCTCACAGGCACGCGGCGACGCCGGACCGGACAGCGACGTGGATCTGCTCGTCGTGATGGACTTCGAGGGAACCGCTCTCGACATGGCGGTGGAGATACGCGTGGCCCTGCACGACTTTTTCATCTCCAAGGATGTGATCGTTACCCGCCCGGAGGATTTTGCCTGGCGAAAAGCGGTGGTGGGCACGATCGAATGGCCAGCTGCGCGGGAAGGTAAGGTGCTGTATGCCGCCTCCTGACCCCGTCATCGTCCTGATCCGCGAGTGGCTCGTCAAGGCGGACAATGACCTGACAACTGCCGCCCATACCCTCACCTTGGGAAAGGACTGCCCGACCGACACGGTTTGCTTCCACGTCCAGCAATGCGTGGAGAAGTACCTCAAAGCGCTGCTCGTCTTCCGGGGCACGGCTTTTCCCAAGACACACGAGATTTCTGTGCTGCGAGGGCTGCTGCCGCCGAAACTCCGCCCGAAGTTGGATCGCAAGACTCAAGAGCGCCTTACGAAATATGCCACGGTCCTGCGCTATCCTGGAGGAGGGCCGGACATCACCTTGGCAGAGGCACGTCGAGCGGTGGCGATCGCCAGGCGAGTTCGCAACGAGGTGCGCAGCCATCTACCCCAGGCAGCGCGGCGCCGCGCCAGAAAGTAACGCGACGGAAGCAGAAGCCCCGCGGCTAAAGGGCGTTGCTATTTCCCTGCCACTTCTTCCTGACGCAGCCTTTCGGTGAGCAGCTCATACAGCGCATCGAGCGATTGCACGATCACCTTGACGTCGGTGAGCACTGGCATGAAGTTGGTATCGCCGTGCCAGCGCGGCACGATATGCCAGTGCAAATGGCCAGGCAGACCGGCGCCAGCCGCCCGGCCGAGGTTCAGGCCGATGTTGTAACCGTCGGGACGCATCAAACCATCGATCAGGGCGACCATGCGCCGCAGGGTGAGTTGCGTCTCCAGGATTTCGCCGGCGTCGAGTTGGTGGAGGCCGCCCTTGTGAGCCCGCGGGGCAACGAGCAGGTGGCCGTTGTTGTAGGGGAAGCGGTTGAGCACCACGACGCTGAGCGGCGTCCGCAAGGTGATCAGATTGCGGCGATCGTCGTCGGCCGCCAGGCCCTCGCAGATGAAACAGGGATCCTCAGCAGCGGGGGGGCGGGGCGTCGCCACGTAGGCCAGTCGCCAGGGTGCCCAGAGTTGCTCCGTCATGCTGCCTCCGTGGAGAGTAATCCAATGATGTCCTACTTGCCGCTACCCATCGAACTGCGCTTGAAGTTCTCCGATCGAGCGATGAGGGCGGCTTCGTCCGGTGGGGTGGGGCGATCGCTGCCCACCGGGGCGCGCCAGAGGTGAATGCGTCTGTCCAGACCAGTAGAGGCGAGGATGCGGCCGTCAGGGGAGAAGGCCAGAGCGGTCACCGTGCCGCTGTGGCCCTCTAAGGTTGCCAGCCGCTCGCCGGTGACCAGATCCCAGAGAATGATGCGTTCCCCTTCGCCGGAGGCGAGCGTCCTGCCGTCGGGGCAGAACGCCAGGGCGGTTACGATGCCCCAATTGCCCGTCAAGCGATGCAGGATCGTCTGCCGGTTCACATCCCAGACCACAATCACCTTGCTGGAGTCCTTGAAGGCCAGCAGGCGGCTCTGGCGTGAGAATGCCGACAGCCGCAATGGCTGCGGCGCACTGGCGTCAATCCGATGCACCCGTTCCTGGCTCCTGGCATCGCAGAGCCAGAGGGTCATCTGGTCGTGCAGGAGCAGCCAGCGTCCGTCGGGCGAATAACGCGGCTCCTTGCCCGGCAAACTCTTCAGCAACTTGCCCGAGGAACTGTCAAGAACACTGGTTCGATTAGCATTGTAGAGATCAGTTGCCACGCGCGAGCCGTCGGGAGAGAGGCTCAGGTCGCGGGTTTGGTCCTCTTGTTTCACCCGCAGGATGGGCAGGCCCTTCTGCCAGTCCCACACGACCAGAGTGTGTTCGTCGAAGTTGGCGCAAAACACACGGGTTCCATCGAGGGAGAACGCGAGCGAATGGACCCTGCTTTTGAAGCCACGCAACGTTTGGAGCAGCTTGCCTGTCGCGACCTCGCGAATTGGCAGCTGATAGCCCCAGCCACCGCTGGCCAGCGTGCGACCGTCCGGGGAAAAGGCCAACGAGTAAAGGAACGAGGTGCTCCCTTCCATCGATTCCGGAGGTTCATCGGCAGCCGGCGGTTTCCAGCGTCGGATCACCGCATCGTCGCCGGCCGACAGAACGGCCTGTCCATCACGGCCAAAGACGACCGTATTCACGACCCGATGGTGACTGCCGAGCCGGATCATCGACCCGGTCTTGACGTCCCAAAGACGGACATCACGGTCGATGCTGCCCGTCACCAGAGTCCGGCTATCGGGTGCGAAGGCGAGCGCAGAGACGGCATCCGTGTGCCCCGCCAACTCGACGGGCCGCACCTTCTTGTCCAAATTCCACAGACGGACGGTCGGGCCATTGGCGGCGGTCGCCAGGAGGCGGTCGTCGGGCGACAGCGCCAGACCGGCGGGAAGGCAGCGCCAGTGCGAACGTCGATAATACAGATCGTTGAAGGGAATCCCCCCGAGATAACGCTCCAGAATCACAAGTTGCTTGTGCTCCTTGACATCCCACACGCGCACGGTCTCGCCATAGGCCGCCGAAAAGAGGACCGAGCCGTCGGGGTGGAAGAGGAGCTTGTCCACGTCCCGCTCGTGCCGCTGGTCGAACCGGGCGATGCGCTGCCGCTTCTTGCAGTCCCACAGTTCGATGAAGCCGCCGGGAGCGCCGCAAGCCAGAGTTCGGCCATCGGGCGCGAAGGCAACGCAGCGCCCAATCTGCACCCCTTCGTCAGCGAGCGGAAACACCTCCGCAGGGTTGTCTTTCAAGTCGCAAAGAACGACCCCATGAAACCGGTAACTGCCCTCCTTGCTTCCCTGTCCAAAGGCGCCGGCGACCGCCAACCACCGACCGTCGGGTGAAAGGGCCAGGTCGGCGGGCCAGAGTTGCTTGATGAGCTTTTGCCAGAGCACCGAGCCGGTTGCGGTCTCGCACACGCCAATCGTTCCATCCCCTCCGTCGTGGATGGCGGCGAAGGCGAGCCGCTTACCGTCCGGCGAGACGGCCATGCTTTCGACTCGGAAACCGCTTTCCAGAAGGGTGCCGTGCGCGTGCCGGCAACGGTGTCGCAGGTAGTACCACGCGAAACCGCGCCGGTCCGGCTGATCCCGGGTCGGGACGTGGCGGTTCAGGAGACTCAACCCCTGGACGGTGTCTCCCTGGTCGATGATGGCCTGCGCCGTCCGCAGGTCGGCAGCAAAGAGGTAGTCGCGCAGGGCGTCGATGGTCCGCGTTTTCTCCCTGGCGAGGTTCAGGGCGCGTTCTTCCGCTTCCCGGGCGTTCTTTCCCTCGGTGATGGCCTTGCGTTTTGCCTGCTCTTCGGCTTCGGCACGCCGGTTGGCCTCGACGGCAAACAGCGTCGAGGCAACCATGCCGGCGGTGAGCACGACGAGTACCAGCGCGCTCAAGCTGGCGACGGCCGGGTGCCGCCGGCACCAGCGCCAGAGGCGCTCGCCGCGACCGATGGCCCGAGCCTGGATCGGCTCGCCGCGCAGGTAGCGGCGCAACTCCTCGGCCAACTCCCCGGCGCTGTCGTAGCGCCGGTTGGGATCTTTTTCCAGACACTTCAGGCAGATGGTTTCGAGGTCGCGCGGC
>DASPXY010000758.1:0-3097 GCA_035637055.1 Gemmataceae bacterium
TCGTTTCCCGTCCGCGCTGAACACGAGGCTCCACCCCAGGCTGCTGGGGTCGGCAAACTGCTTGACGAGGGCGGTTTTCTCATCTGTCGCCGCCGGATCGTACAACCGCACGATGCGATCGGCCGTTCCCACTGCGGCCAGAGTCTTGCCATCGGGGCTGAACGCGAGGGACCGAACGGAGCTGTTGGCCACCGAAAGGACGAGCGTCTGGCGGCCGCTGGCACCCTCCCAGATGCGAACCTCGCTCGGCTGCTGGATGCCCGCGACTGCGCCACTGACCGAGGCGATCCACTTGCCGTCAGGGCTGAAGACGACACCAGCCACAGTGTTCTTGTGGCCGGTCAGGGTCAAGCTCTGCTTGCCCGTGTCGTCCCAGATAGCTATCTGGTGGCCTGGAGCCGCCAGCGCCAGGCGTTTGCCATCGGGGCTCAGGCCGACGCACTTGCTTTGGGGCTTTGCGTCCTTGAGGGTGAGCAACTCCTTCCCGCTCGCGTCCCAGAGTTTCACGTTGGCTGGGCCGCCCGTGGTGTGGCAGGTCGCGTAACGGCTGCCGTCGGCGCTGAACACGACGACGTTGGGGCGGCGTGCCGGGACGGGGGGACTGAAAACCTCGGCGCCGGTCGTGCGGTCCCAGAACTTGACGGCAGCGGGCACGCCGACGGTGGCGATCTGCTTGCCGCCGGCAGCGAAGGCGACGCTTCGCACCTTGCCCTGCTGAAGGATGGGAGGAGACTCGCCGCCGCAGACGCGATCGAGGTAATGCCACTCCCAACCGCGCAGGTTCTCGGGACAGGCGCGGACATACTTCGCCGCGATGGGGATGTGGTTGGCGTGCAGTTCCCAGCCGGCCAGGGCGATGCTCTGGGCGTAGTCGCGCGCCGCGCTCTCGGCGCGCACCGCCTTGATTGCCGCCTGGTGGCGGGCCTCGATGTCCTTGATTGCCTGATCGTTCCCCTTGCCCTGGCGCAATTCCGCCTCGACTTGCTGGCGGCGCATCTGTTCGCGGCGCAGTTCGTCCTGGGCGGTGAGGAGTTGTGCCTGGGCGAGCGCGCGGGCGACCTTTTCCGCATCCTGGGCAGCGCGGGCCTGCATCTCAGCCTGACGTTCCCGATCTTCGGCTTGCTGGATCTGCAAGCGCATCTGTCTGGCCTGTTGCTCGGCTTCCAGGATTGCCCGCTCGGCACGCTGCCGCTCTTGCACGGCCCTGGCGTCCGCTTGGGCGGCGAAGGCTTCTCCGAAATTCTCTGCCTGTTGGCGTGCTCGCTCCGCCCGCTCGCGCTCTTGCGCGGCACTCTGCGGATACAGGAGCAAGAGGACAAGTCCGACCACGAGTAGCATCCCCACGCTCGTCAGCACGATGGCGAGGACAACTGGGCCGGCGACGCTCCGTGCTGGCGGGCGCGGCGAAGGGGGACGTTCGGCCGGTCGCTGGGGCAAACGCGGCGATCGAGTCGGTAACGCTGGCGGCGCTAGCGACGGCGGAGGTTTGCTCGGAACGGGATCGGGTTCGACCACGATCGCCTCGGGAAAGTCGAGGGACAGCGCGGTCGGGTCGAACGCGGCGGGCACAGGCGGCGGTTTCGGGCTTGGTTTGGGGGGCGCCTCGCTCTCGAACATGGCGGCGGCTTCGGCGCCGCAGGTCGGGCAGAGGATCGCGGCAATGCCGGGGGCTGCTTCCGGATGTTCCCAGCGATGGCCTTGCAGACACGTGCAGATCAACGGCATGAGCGGGCTCCTCCGCGGGCGAAAGCGCAACTTGGGTGATTATCGCATGCCATTCGGGCGGATCAAGCGCCCTCCGTAACGAGCGGCGGGGTTTGTCCCCGCCGGACAGTCCCACGGCGGGGATAAACCCCGCCGCTCGTCAGGCGACTACGCCTCCAGGCGCACCAGCAGGTCGCCAGCCTCGACCTGGCCGCCCGGCTTGACGAGCACCTCGGCGACGTGACCGGCCTGCTCGGCATAGACGGTCGTTTCCATCTTCATCGCCTCCATCGTCAGCAATTTCTGCCCCGCCGCCACGCTCTCGCCCGGCGCCACCGTCACCTGCACCACCAGCCCGGGCATCGGCGCCGCGACATGCGCAGGGTTCTGCGCCTCCGCCTTCGGGTGGGCCTTGACCACCTCCGCCAGCGAACGATCCTCGACCACCACCTCGCGCGGCTGGCCGTTCAACTCAAAGAAGACGCCGCGCTTGCCGTCAACGTGTGGATCCCCTACGGCCAGGAACTTGATGATCAGCGTCTTGCCCGGCTCGATGTCAACGCTGATCTCCTGTCCCTTCTCCATGCCGTAGAAGAACACCGACGTCGGCAGCACGCTGGTGTCGGAGTAACGCCCCTGATGAGCCACGAACTCCGGGAAGACGCGCGGATAGAGCAGGTGCGTCACGGTCTCGCGCTCGCTGACCGGGCGGCCGACCTGCTCCGCCAGCGCCTTGCGCGTGCCGGCCATGTCTGCCGGCGGTCTCGTGGCGCCCGGCCGGCCCCGCAATGGTTTCTTGCCGCGCAGCACGCGCTTTTGCAGCGCCTTTGGGAAACCGCCGACAGGTTGTCCCATTTTCCCCTCGAAAAAATCCACCACGGAATCGGGGAATGCCAGTTCGCGCTCGCCTTTGAGGATGTCGTCAGGCGTCAGGCTATTGCCGACCATGAACAGCGCCATGTCGCCGACCACCTTCGAGGTCGGCGTCACCTTGACGATGTCGCCGAAGAGGCGGTTCACCTCCGCATAGGCGCGGCAGACCTCGTGCCAGCGGGCCTCCAGCCCCACCGCCTGGGCCTGCTGGTACAAATTCGTGAACTGGCCGCCCGGCATTTCGTGGCGATACACCTCGGCGCTCGGCGCGATTTGCCCGCTCTCGAAGGGAGCGTAATAGCGTCTTACTTCCTCCCAATACTCCGCTGTGTCCTGCAGCGGCTCGAACTCCATGCCGGTCGCTCGCTCGTGGAAGCGCAGCGCCTCGACGAGGGTATTGAGATTGGGCTGGCTGGTCATGCCGGAGAACGGTCCCATCGCCGCATCGACGACGTCCACGCCCTCCTCGGCAGCCAGCAGTAGCGAGGCGAGCTGTCCGCCGGTGCTGTCGTGCGTGTGA
>DASPXY010000759.1:0-3241 GCA_035637055.1 Gemmataceae bacterium
CACCGCGACCGCATCGTCAAGGCGTAACGAACAAACTTGCCAGCGCAGCGAATCGCCTTACCCCACGGATGAACATGCTCCGAGCCAGCCTCCGGACCCTCGCCCGCCTGCCCCTGCTCGCCTACCGCTCCGTCCGCTGGCGTGCCGGGCACTGGCTCCCCAACTATCTGTTGCACCATCGCCCTTTTGATGTCCGCAAGCTCCCCACAGGGATCCCGATCGACATCATGGTGCTGATCGTCGATCATTACGAACCAATCCGGGCGCTGAAGCATCCGGGCGAGCAGGAGGCGGGGGTGGCGGCCGAGGCGGTGCGCGATTGGTGTCAGGCGTACAAGCGGATTGTCAGCCGCTATCGGGACAGTGACGGTCGGCCGCCGCAATACAGCTGGTTTTACGCCGCTGATTACGTGGACTTCCCGGCGCTTCAGAACCTGAGTGTCGCAGCCTTCGAGGGGCTCGGCGAGGTTGAGTTCCACCTCCATCATGGCCACGATACGGAGGACACCTTTAGCGCGAAGTTGCACGAGGGCTTGGACTGGTTCAACCGGGCCGGTGCGATGCTGACCGCCGAGGCCGAACCTCGCCAGCGGTTCGCCTACGTTGCCGGGAATTGGTCCCTGGACAACGGCACCTTCGACGACTCGAAGAGCGGCTGCAACACCGAACTGGGCGCCCTCCGCCGCGCCGGGTGCTACGCGGACTTCACCTTTCCCGCTCTCGGGTCGCCGGCCCAGCCACGCAAGACGAACGCCATTTATTACGCGACCGACTGCCCCAAGCCCAAGTCCTATGACTGGGGAACAGACGTCACAGTCGGCCGCCCCCCGTCGGGAGACCTGATGATCTTCGAGGGGCCTCTGGTCATCGATTGGCGAACCGGCAAGTTTGAGAACGGCGGCCTGGAGCGTGACTCGCCCCCGTCGCCGGACCGTCTTGTCCCCTGGCTACGCGCCAACGTCCACGTGCGCGGACGCCCGGAATGGGTGTTTGTCAAGGCGTTCAGTCACGGCTTTCAGAACTGGAGCACGATCCTCGGGCCGGGCATGGAAACGATGCTCGCCGCGATGGTGGAACGCTGGGACTGCCCCCCCTTCCGGCTGCACTTCGTCACCGCCCGCGAAGCATACAACATCGTCAAGGCGGCTGAGGCGGGACTCTCGGGCAACCCGAACGATTACCGCGATTACCTGATTCCTCCGCCCGCCAACCGCCGCGTGTCTTGTTCTTCCCCGTGGCGCCTGCTGACGTACAGTCCAGACCGGGTCCGCCTGGAGGTGGAAGGGTCGCGGCCTGTCCGGATCGAGTTCGCCTCTCGCCCATTACGTTCGATTGCGGGGAAAGTTCGCTCGCTGGATCTCCGATTCGAGCAGGGCAAACTCGCCCAGCTCCAGTTCGACGGGGAAGAGGATTTGGAAGTAATGATGGCTCCCGGTGCAGTGCCGGTATCCGTGCGGCCGGGCTCAGGTTCGACTGAGCCGCTCGCTGTCCTGGGTTAAATCGAACAACAGATAGTCGCACCGATTCCTCGTACTCCTTCGACGTGATACCATGATCGACATTCGCCACCACAACGCCCGCAGTCTGCGTGAACATCTGCCCCGCCTGGAGAGGTATGTCGCGCGCGAGCCGCAGATGCCTCTCAGCCGGCACCCTGCCTGGCTGACCGTGTTACAGAAGGGGCTCGGGCATGTGCCGCACTGCCTGGAGGCGGTGGAAGATGGCCAGACTTGTGGACTTCTGCCACTGGCCTACGTCGGTAGCTGGCTTTTCGGCCGCTTCCTTGTCGGCCTCCCGTATCTGAACTATGGGGGGGTGGTGGCAGACAACGACCGGGTGGCACAGAAGTTGGTCGAGAACGCGGCCACACTGGCAGACGGCCTGAAGGTGCGCTACCTGGAACTGCGACACGAACAGCCCCTTGCTTGTGATAAACTTGGGGGCCAGCGGAGTGATAAGGTGAACATGCGCCTCGCCCTGCCCGCCACTGGGGAAGAACTCTGGAAACGCCTTGCTTCCAAGGTTCGTAATCAGATCCGCAACGGGCAGAAGAATGGTCTGACGGTTGCCTGGGGCGGGCAGGATCTGTTGGCGGAGTTCTACAAGGTGTTCCGCCGGAACATGCGCGATCTGGGGACGCCGGTCTACAGCAAGAAGTTGTTCCAGAGCATTCTTGAGCAGTTCCGCGACCGGGCCGAACTGTGTGTCGTCCGGGCGGAGGGCACTCCGGTCGCCGCGGCACTCCTGCTGCATGGCTGGGGTGTGACCGAGGTTCCCAGCGCCAGCTCGCTGCGGCTTTACAATCATACCTGTGCCAACATGCTGATGTATTGGCACCTCCTGGAGCGCTCGATCCAGCGCGGCCAGGCGGTGTTCGATTTCGGCCGTGCCAGTCAGGACAGCAACACCTACCGCTTCAAAAAGCAATGGGGTGCGCAGCCAGCGGTCGCCGGCTGGCAGTATTACCTGCGGGTGGGGACCGAAGCAGACATGCGGGCAGACAATCCCAAGTACGAGCGGCTGGTGCGCCTGTGGCGCTGGCTGCCGGTGAGCCTGACGAGTTGGATCGGCCCGCTCATCGTGCGCGGCATCCCGTGAGCCGCTGTCCTGCATCCCGCCGGTGTTGAGAGATAGAGCCGAGCAAGCGCCAAGTATCTGCGAGGACGACCTTTTGGTCGTGAGCAAACCAGATGGAAGCCATCGTGAGCAATGAGCCCGAAACACTGACCGAAGACAAGCCCCATCGCGCCCTTGAGGCTGCCGCGTTCAATCGGGAGGCGGAAGCCGAATTGCTGGTCACGGTCATCGAGCGGCGGCCAGGGTGGCGCTTCATAGACCTGGGTGAACTGTGGCGCTACCGCGAACTGCTCTACTTCCTGGTGTGGCGCGACATCAAGGTCCGCTACAAGCAGACGGTCCTCGGGGCAGCCTGGGCGATCTTGCAGCCGCTGGCGACGATGGTCGCCTTCAGCCTGTTCCTGGGGCGGGTGGCGAGCAGCGCGGACGCCACCGTGCCGTACCCGTTGTTCGTCTTCGCCGGCCTGCTGCCGTGGACGTTCTTCAACAGCGCGGTGAGCGCGGCGAGCACCAGCGTGATCAGCAACGACCGACTCGTGACCAAAGTGTACTTCCCGCGGATTCTGGTGCCGTTGAGTGCGGTGGTGGGGGCGACGGTCGATTTCGCCATCGCTTTCGGGGTGTTGCTGGTCCTCATGCCCTTTTTCGGGTTTCTACCGGGCTG
>DASPXY010000760.1:0-2606 GCA_035637055.1 Gemmataceae bacterium
TGCCCGGATACCTGCACGACGTTGGCGCCGCGTTTTTTCCTTTCGCCGACAGTCCCGCCTTTCGTCATCTCGACCTGGCCGGCACCGGCCTCCGCTGGGGCAACGCCCGCTACGAGAGTAGCCACCCCGCGCCCGACGGCACGTGTGTCAGCATCGCAACAGACCCCGATCTTGCGGCCATTTCCTTTGGTCGTGATGGAACTGCCTGGCGCCGGCTGGCCGACTGGCGACGGCGTCTGGGCGACCGCCTGCCCGAAGCGCTGCTGGCGCCGCTGCCGGCTCTCGGCCCGGCGTGGCGACTCGGGCCGGTGAACGCGCTGCGGTTGGCGTTGGCTGGGCTCCGTAGCCCCGCAGGACTCGCCCGGCACCTGTTCCAAACCGAGGCCGCCCGGCGCGTTATCCCCGGGCTGGCCCTGCACGTGGACCTGGGACCGGAGGACTTCGCCGGCGCCGGCCTGGGCCTGGTGCTTGCCTTGCTGGCGGCGTCGCCTGGCTTCCGCGTTCCTCTGGGCGGCGCCCGCGCCATCACCGAGGCATTGCTGCGACGGCTGGAGGAACATGGCGGTCGCCTCATGCTCGGGCAGCATGTCGAGGAGGTATTGGTGCGTGGGGGTGCGGCGGTCGCGGTGCGGACACAAGGCGGCGAGGAGTTTCGCGCTCGCCGCGGCGTACTCGCAGACGTCGGCGCACCGGCACTGTACCTGAAATTGCTGCGTCCGCGGCACGTGCCTGGCTGGGTGCGCTCGGCGATGCGGCGGTTTCGTTATGGCTGGGGCACGTTCAAGGTGGACTGGGCACTGGCCGGTCCGGTGCCCTGGTCCGCAGCCGAGGCGCGCGAGGCGGCCGTCGTGCATGCGGGCGACAGTATTGCGGATCTGATCGCCTTCACCCAGCAGGTCCGCGCCGGACGACGGCCTGAGAATCCCTACCTCGTCGTCGGCCAGCAGTCCCTCGTGGATCCGCAACGTGCGCCGGCGGGCGGGCACACTCTCTGGGCGTACTCGCGGGTGCCGAATCGGATGGAGGGCGGCTGGGCAGCTCACCGCGAGGCGTTTGCGGATCGCATCGAGCGGCGCCTGGAGGGACTGGCGCCGGGGTTCCATAAGTTGATCCGGGCCAGAGCGATCCACACGCCGGCGGATCTGGAGACGATGGACGAGAACCTGGTCGGCGGCGACCTCGGCGGCGGCAGTGCCCATTTCAGCCAGCAATTGTTCTTTCGGCCGGTCTTTCCCTATTTCCGCCATCGTACACCGGTGCGCGGTCTGTACCTGGCGTCGGCGTCGGCCCACCCGGGAGCGGGGGTCCACGGCGCCTGCGGTTTCAACGCGGCGCAGATGGCCCTGGCGGACCACGGCGAACGACTGACGCTGTGACACACCGCAGTGTTGATATGATGTATACTCACCGCGGGCGATTCACACACAAGCCCGGAGCGCCAGCGATGGGACGGTCCCGTCGCTGGCGCTCCGGGCTTGTGTCGGACCGGCCCGCGAGCGGAGTCGCGCATGACCGTCCTGCTGAGCGCTCAGGGCCTGACCAAAGGGTTCGGCCCCCGGCCGCTGTTCACCGACCTGTCCCTCGATCTGCGCGCCGGCGAGCGCGTTGGCCTCATCGGCCCGAACGGCTCCGGCAAATCGACCCTGCTGCGCTTGCTTGCCGGTCGCGAGGAGCCCGACGCCGGCAGTCGCATGGTGCGGCGCACTGCCCGCCTGGGTTACGTCGCTCAGGACGACGGCTTCGCTCCGGGCCTGACCGTTCGTGAGGTGGTGCTCGCGGCCCTTGCCGAGGAATCCATCGAGGATCATGAACGCGAAACCCACGCCGCCATCACGCTGACGCAGGTCGGCTTCACCGAGTTGGATCGGCCGGCGGATATCCTCTCAGGTGGCTGGCGTAAACGGCTGGCCCTGGCTCGCGAGTTGGTTCGCCGTCCCGATCTGCTGCTGCTGGACGAGCCGACCAACCACCTCGACCTGCCCGGCATCGTCTGGCTGGAAAAGTTGCTGCGTGCGGCGTCGTTCGGTTACGTGGTCGCCAGTCACGACCGGGCGTTCCTGCGCGCGGTCGCCGACGAGATCATCGAGGTGAATCATGCCTATCCCGGCGGCTACTTCCGCGCCGCGGGAGTCTATGACGAGTTCGCCGACAAGCGTGCGGCGTTTCTGGAAGCGCAGGCCCGGCGGGAGGAGGCAGTCGCCAACCAGGTCCGCCGCGAGACGGAATGGCTGGGTCGCAAGGAATCGGCCCAGCGGCGCAAGAGCAGTTCGCGCATCGAGGACGCGAGCCGTCGTCGCGAGGAGTTGGCGGAGCTAAAATATCGCAATGCGGCGACGAGTGCGGCGGGGATCGACTTCGTCGCCACCGGCCGGCAGTCGCGCAAGCTGCTCACCGCCGAAGGACTCGCGAAGTCCGTCCCGACCCCCGACGGCGGATCGCGGCTGCTGTTCGCCGATGTGGATCTGCTGTTGACTCCGGGAACTCGCCTCGGCCTGCTCGGTGCCAACGGCAGCGGCAAAAGTACCCTATTGCGAGTGCTTGCAGGCGAAATCAATCCGGACGCCGGCACGATCACCCGCGCCGACGGTCTGCGCGTGGTGATGTTC
>DASPXY010000761.1:0-12954 GCA_035637055.1 Gemmataceae bacterium
CGTCGCGCCAGGGGCGCCACCCGGACCGTGACCTGTGCCTTCGGAAGCGCCTGCCTCGTGGCCGCATCCTGGACCAACACACTGACATCGACGGGGCCGGCACGAAACGGGGTCGGCGCCGTGAACACGGTGATGTGGTAGGCGCCCGCCCGCTGCGACAGGCGCACCGTACCACCGTCGCCGCGTGCCTCCACAGGCATTAGCCAGCAGACAAGCAGCAGCCCACAGGAGGCCAAGCACGACCGTTCGTTTCTCATGGATCACCCCGCCAAGCCGAGGGTGCCCCGCATCTGCATGGGCTGTAACACGATCCAGACTCCCGCCAGGAACAGCAGCACCATCAGCACGGCCCACGGCAACAGCGCTCCCAGGGCCTGCGACAGCTGGGGGGACTGCGCCAGGGCGACCCGATAGCCGGCGTAAAGCGAGAGGAGCAATCCCAGGTCCAGGAACACGAGCTCCAGTCGGGGCAGCCAGTCTGCCACCCGCGCGCAGCAGGCGCACGCCCACTCCGGCTCTCCAAGACTCGTCCAGCCGAGATCCCCCGCGAAACGCTGGAGTGTCGGAACCGCCGAGTCATAGCTCGTCAGCAAGTGGAAGCTGTAGTGGGCGAGCCACATCCCAAAGCCCAGGGGGATCAGGGCGAAGGAGTAGCGCGTGGCGACCTCCAGCCAACTCGCCGTCGAACTACCCCATCGACGACTCAGGATCGCGGCACCACCGACCAGCAGCAAAGGCAGCACAACGAGAGCGAGGACGTAGCACGCGCTGGTCACCACGAACGGCGAGCGCAGTCCCAACTCAGCTTGCAACTGGTCGCGCCACTCCAGCACCGGCCCAACCATGCCCGCGGCGTTGGCGAACGCGCCGAACACGAGCAGCACAACGAGGGCCGCCAGATCCGGGCGTTTGCCGAACCGTCCGACGCCGGAGCGCACGGGGTCGTGCAATAAATCCCTACCCGGAGGGCCGGCCAGGACGCCGATGTTGTCGTGGGGGCAAGCATGGACGCAGTCGAGGCAGAAGGTGCAATCCATATTGCCCACTTTGCGGGGTTGATACAGGTTCAATTCACAGCCGGGGATGCCGTCCCGGCCGCGGATGCAGTCCTTCGTCCGGCACGCCGCGCACACCGCCGGGTCGCGGACCTTCACCTCCAGCGGCGACACCAGCGACTGCACGAAGTTGAACTGCCCGATCGGGCAGAGGTATTTGCAGAAGGAGGCGCCGCGGAAAAAGCCATCGACAACGAAGGCCGCGACGAAGTACCCCAGGGCGATCCAAGCCGTCCACCAGGGACTATCCCAGAGGGCAAAAGCCTCGTATGCCCACAGGAACACCCCCAGCAACAGGACGGCCAGCCACTTGCTCCGCAGCCAGCGCGGCCAACTCCGGCCCCGAGCCAGGAAGCGTCGGGCGAGCGTGCGGGGCAGCAGGAACGGGCACCCCATGCAGAAGAGGTTGCCTGCCACGAGCAACCCCAGGATCACCAGGCCGCGCCAGTGGATCCACGGCAGGACGCCGGCGACATTCATCGGCCCCACCTGGGGCCCGCACAGCCCGTCGTAGATGAGCACTCCCGCCAGCAGCGCCAGAGGCAGTTGCAGCGCGAGCCGGGCGTGACGCCATCGCAGGAACCGGCCAAGCAGGGGGACGCGCAGCAGATCGAACGATGACGAGGTGACCGGAGAAGGAGACTGGACCAGGGGGAGCGAAATCCGTCCGCTTGCTGAGGCCGGCCCGGTCACCTTGTCACCTTGCCACCTTGTCACCTTGTCATCTTCTGGGGCGGACAGCAGCCGCAAGGCGATCCCGAACAGGGGCAGCAGAAACACCACCGAACCGGGCACCCACATGAGGACGCCTGCGGCGGCCTGGTCTTCGAGAGCGGAGAGGCCGCCCAGACGTGGCACCTGCGTGTAGTACGGATACAGGACCTGGTCGGAGAACGTCAGCAGGGCCGACAGGACCGTGTTCGCAACGTCGGCCACTATGAGGTATGGCACAAGGAGCCAGGCGGACCAGCGCGGGCGGCTGGGGTAAGGCCGAACGACGGGATACCAGAACAGCAGGCCCGCCCCGAGGAAACAGGCGTGCTGCACCTCATGCCAGGCGCCGGAGCCCAGGGCGAGTTCGTAGAGTGCGGGGGCGTGCCAGAGCCAGGTGACGGCCACGAAGATCGGCAGCGCCAGGACGGGATGCGTCAAGGCCGCGAAGGCCCGGCGGAGTCCGCGTGAGCGAAGGAGGGGCGCGACCCAGTACGTGCGAATCGGCTGGGGCAGGCCGCGCAGCAACGGGAACAGGGGCGTTCCCAGCCAGAGCAGCGGCGGCGCAGCCATCATCAGCAACAGATGCTGCGCCATGTGGACTTGCAGGAGCAGGGCGGCAAACGGTTCGAGCGGCGACGCCAGCGCCAGGTAGACCGCCGCCAACCCACCCACGAAGGCGGCGAGCCGGCCGGAGTGCCAGCGGGACGGATCGCGGCGCGCGAGGATGCGCCAGCCGCGGACGTAGATCCCGCCGGTGAGCAGCAGGGCCGCGAGCAGCCACGGTTCCAGCGGCCACGAGCGCAACGCGGCGTCGAGGGTGGGATTCATTGCGGTCCCTTCTGCCGCGCCCCAGACGCGGGCGAGCGCGGCGGCGGTTGCCCCGGAGGCCGGAGACTCTCCAGGAACTCGACCAGGGCCGTCATCTCGGCGGGCCGGATTTGCCGCCCGTAGGCCGGCATGTCGCCGCCGCCCGGCGTGCCGTTGCTGACCTGGTCAATGAGTTGCTCCCGCGTCAGGCGGGTGCCGACCCGGGTCAGATCCGGGCCGCGCCGGCCGCCGCTGCCTTCCAGGGCGTGACAGTTCCGGCAGTTCTTGTTCTGAAACACCAGGGCCCCTTGCAGCTGCACTGGGTTGCTCTGGCGGACGATGGGTTCCGGCACCGGGTCGCCGCTCCAGGCCGTCATTACCGGGGACCAGGGCGCGGTCGCCCCCTGGTACGTCAGGACGCCCAGCACGGCGAAGATCACGACCACGGCCAGCACGGCGATTGGCCGGCGGCTCGGGGCGCGTTCCCCCCGGTTGGACACGAACGGGACGAGGAACAGGCCGCCGACCAGGAGCACGGGGAAGATCAGCATGAAGAACGTCTCGGCTCCTGCGGGGCTGAGTGACAGCAGCCCGAACAGCCACAGGAATGGCCATTCGGGGCGCGGATTGGCGTTGCCGAGTGTCGGGTCGGGCGGTCCACTCGGCCCTTTCGGCCCGACGAGGGCGGCGATGAGCACGACCACGATCACCGTCAGCGCGGAGAAGAGGATGTCCTTCCGCATCGCCTCCCCCGCGAAGGCGACACCCGTTTTCAGTTCCTTCTCGTACTCCGCGTCGTAGGTCTTGGGATCGACCTTCTCGCCGGGGACGGGTGGTGCGCTGATCCCGCGCTTGATCACCAGCCACAGGTGGATCGCCAGGAAGAACAGCAGTAACCCCGGGATGATAAAGACGTGCAGGGCGAAGAAGCGGCTCAGTGCGCTGCCGCCGATGATCGGCCCGCCCAGCAGCAGGTCCACCAGCGACGGGCCCACCACCGGGACGCGCCCGGCCATGGACCCACCGACCGCCAGGCCCCAGTAAGCGTCCGGATCCCAGCGGAGCACCTGGCCGGTGAAGAACATGCCCAGCGTGAGCAAGAACAGGACCACGCCCACGACCCAGGTCAGTTCGCGCGGATACTTGTAGGCCCCGTGCAGGAAGACCTGCGTCATGTGAACCAGCACCATCACGACCATCCCGGACCCGGCATAGTAGTGCAGCGCCCGCAGGAACCAGCCAAGGGGCTGCTCGTAGTTGAGATAGAGCAAGGTGTCGTAGGCCCGGTCGGCGCTGGGGACGTATACCATCGCCAGGCCGATGCCAGTGAGGATCTGAATGAGCAGCAGCGTGAGGGAAGCGCTGCCGAAGACATACCACCAGCCCTTGCGCCCGGAGAGGGCCTTGGGCACGGGGTGGTTCATCACTGGCCCCAGGCTTTCGCGCAGGCTCAGGCGGGCGTCGAGCCAGTTCCCAACAGCACGCAGCCATCGCGGCATGATCGGTCCTCCTCATTCGGCACGTCCAAGGATCCACCCCCGTTTAGCCGCGGTTCGGAGAACCGCGCGGCGGAGCGCGGTTCTCCGAACCGCGGCCAAACCTCACGCCGGCTTCCGCAGGGGATCCTGCAACGTCGGGTAGTGCGGCGCCTGGATCTCGAGTTCTTCGCCGCGCACGCGCCAGACGCAGTGGAAGAGGCCGCGCGGCGGCGGCCCCGAGGCGCGTTCGCCGTTGGCGTAGTAGACGCCCCCGTGGCACGGACACATGAACAGCCCCGACTCGGGGAACCAGGACACCGGGCAGCCCAGATGGGCACAATTGACGGCGAAGACCAGGAACTGATCCTGCTGCTGCTCGTCCTTGCCCAGGTAACGGACGAAGGCGCCGGTGTGAGCGGTGATGCCGTCCCACGGTTCGCGCAGCGGGTTGTCGAAGGTTGCCAGCCGCGTCTCGTTGACCGGGAACTGCCTCAGCGGGCCCAGGGTCACCCACCGGACCTTGTGCTTGCGCACTCCGCAAAAGTAGCCGACGACGGGGATGCTCAGGACCGCCGCGGCCACGCCGCACAGCCCGTAGGTCAGCCATTGCAGGAACGTCCGCCGCCCCGGAGCGGGCACCACGGATTTCGGATCGGGTTCATGTTCCATTGGTGTGCCTCGTAACGGACGCGGGTCATTTCCCGCTGGTCGCTCCCGCCCGCCGCCATTCCGTCAGGAGTGCCACCAGCTCAGCGACCTCCTGGGGATCCAAGTGTCTGAAATGCGGCTCCCCTGGACGTACACCGGCATAGCTCGGCATCCCAAGGTCGGGCCGGCCGGTGATCACGTAACGGCGCAGGGCCTGGTCGCTGATCAGCGTCAGGAAGGCGGGGTCATTGAGGGTCCGCCTCAGCCGGCCGTCCTGCTCGACTCCTTGCCCCCGATCGCCGTGACAGACAGCGCAGGCCCGAGCAAAGACGCTTTTGCGGATCTGCTCGTACTCGGTCGGGCTTCGACGGGACTCATCCGCCCTGACGTGCAGGGGCGGAGCGCCGTCCGGAAACGTACCGGGTGAGCCCCACTTCGGGGCGGCCCCATGAGCGTCCCGCACCACCTCGGCCTTGCCGGCTTCTCCGTCGGGTTTCCGGACGACCTTGTAGGCGATCCCTTTGATCTCGCAGAGCAACACTTGGATCTGTGCCGGTGTCAGGGGCCCGCCCTTGGCCCTGGCGAAGGCAGGCATCGGTGTGCCTTGCCGCCCCGAGGTGATGACGCGCTCCAATTCCTTCTCCTCGATGCCGGCCCGGAACAGTGGGTCGTTGAGCGGCGGCGCCGGCCCGAGTTTGCCGTCCGCTCCGTGGCAACCGGCGCAGTGCTGCCCGTAGAGACTCGCGAACTTGACGACCTGGTTGTCCGGGACCGGTCGGTCGGCGGGGTCCGGCTTCCCGGGCCAGCTGCAGCCAGCCAGGAGGAATGACAAGGTGACAAGGTGACAAGGTGACAAGGTGACAAGGACCTTGCTCCCTTTGGCTCGGCTGCTGACTGCGTTCATAGTTCCCCTCCGTCACCTTGTCACCTTGTCACCTGGTCACCTTGTCATCAGCCCGCTGGGGGAATGTGGACCACCTCCGAACGGGCCACCACGAACGCGGCCGCCACCCCGAACACGAACTGCGAGACGACGAACCAGGGCCAGTCCACGCGCTGCTGGAGGACGGGGTTGGCAATGCCCATCAGGCCATAGCTGATGCCCGTCCAGAGCAGCGGCAGCACCAGCGCGCCCCAGGCAATCGGCCCGGGAAGGGGCCGCAGTCTCGGCAATGCCAGGCCGTATGCCATCCCTAAGCCCAGCGACAGGACCGCATGGATGACCACACCGATAGCCAGCCAGTCGCCGTGAAACCGGCTCAATTCCTCCGGCGCTACCTGGTCCATGCCCGGCACCACCAGGCCGGCCAGCAGGTTGATTGGATACCAAACGCCGCGCCCGGTCGCCAGGCCCCAGAGGAGGGCGGGTATCGGCATTAGCAACGCGCCGGCGGCGCCACCCAGCAAGCCCGCCCGGAGCGGGCCGCGCTTTGCAGCCCGCATGACCACGGCAGCCGCCGCGATGCCGAAAACAAACTGCGAGGCGATGAACCAGGGCCAGTCCACGCCGCGCGCCAGCACCGGGTTGACCGCCCCCAGCAGGGTGAAGCTCACCGCCGTCCAGAGCAGAGGCATCAGCAGGCCGCCCCAGGCCACCGGGCTGGGAATGTCCGGCAGTGTCGGCAGGAGCACGCCGTAGAGCAGGCCAAAGACGACCGACATGGTCGCATGGATGACGAGCGCCACGATCAGCAGCGTTGGGCTGAACTGCTGAAGTGTTGCCGTCAGTTCTTCGGGTGGTAAGTCGCCCATGCCGGGAAGCACCATGCCGGCCAGCATGTTGATCGGATACCAGATGCCGTGCTCGCTCAGCAGCCCGTAAAGCAGGGCCGGCACCGGCATCACCAGGCCGCCAATCAGGCCGCCCTTGACGCCGGCTGAGGTGGGGTGGACAGTCATGGGCAGGCGGAAGCGATACCCCGGCAGGCCCGGCCGCAGTTGTTCCACGGTCCCGGGGGCTGCCTGCACGGGCGCGGGGCGCTCGGCCGGTTCGACCAGGGGCTCACGCTGGTGTCCCTGGCCGGGCAACAGCTCCGCCACCCACATCCCCAGGCCGGTCGCCAGGACGACGCCGCCCACGACCAGGAAAGCCAGGCTGGTCGCGACTCCGATGCCCATGAGGGCGGCGCCCAGGGACACCGTCAGGGGGGCCACCGTCGGCCGGGGCATCTCGACGCCGTTGGGGCCGGCTGGACCGTCGGACCTCGCGGCGGGATGGGGACTGGTCGCCATGCGCTGCTACCTCCCAACCAAGTAGACCACGGTGAAGACCACGACCCAGACGCCGTCCACGAAATGCCAGTACCAGGACACCAACTCGATGCCGCCGCGGTTGGCGGCCGTCACCCGGCGGCGGAGGGCCAGGCCCAGCACGATGAGCAGGACGAGCACTCCCGCGGTCACGTGCAGCGCATGGAAGCCGACCAGGGTGTAGTAGGTGCTGCCGAACAGGTTGCGGCTGATCGTGAGACCGTGCTCGGAAATCAACCCGTGCCACTCATAGGCCGTCCCCAGAAGGAAGATCACCCCAAGCCCAATCGTGACCGCCCACCAACGGCGAAAGGCTGCCTCGCTGCCGCTGCCCAGCGCCCGCTCGGCCAGGTGGATCGTTACACTGCTGGACAGCAGGCAGGCCGTGGTAAACAGCACCAGACCCAGGGACAGCGCCCCGGCGGGCGTCGGCCCTACGGTGTCCTTCCCCAGGAAGGACAGGTAGGTCGCTATCAGCGTGCCGAAGAACGCCACCTCCGAGACCAAAAAGGCGACCATCCCCCACTGGCCGGCGTTCAGCGTTTTCTCGGGCGCGACATCGGGCGGCACGGGCAGGTCCGAGGCCCTGCCACTGTTGGCGTTGGTCTCGTGCGGTCCCGTGGCGGGAGGCGCCGGAGACAGGCTGGTTTCGCTCAAGGCGCGACCTCCTCATTCGTATTTCCAGTCCGGGTCGTCCGGGTGCTTCAGATCCCACAGGGGCCGGCGGCTGTGGACCGTGGGGATGGTCTCAAAGTTGTACGCGGGCGGGGGCGAGGTGGTCGCCCACTCCAGCGTCCAGGCGTCCCACGGGTTGTCGCCGGCCGGCCGGCCCTTCCGCAGCGACGCGATCACGTTGTACACGAAGATGGCATAGCTTGGCACCTGGATAAGGGCCCCGAGGGTAGTCAACTGGTTCAGGAAGTCCCACCCGCGGTCCGCCTCGTAGGTGAAGATGCGCCGCGGCATCCCGAGCATCCCCGCCAGGTGCATCGGCCCGAACGTCAGGATGAAGCCGACATACAGCAGCCAGAACTGCCAGCGGGCGAGCCGCTCCGAGAGCATGCGGCCGGTCACCTTGGGATACCAGTAGTGGAGGCCCGCGAACACGCCGAACAGCGTGCCGCCGATCAGCACCCAGTGGAAATGCCCCACCACGAAGTAGGTGTCCGTCAGCTGGAAGTCGAACGGCGCGACCGCCAGCATGATGCCCGTCAGGCCGCCGATCAGGAACATCGACAGGAACCCAAAGGCGAACAGCATCGGCGAGGCGAAGACGATCCGCCCGCCGTACAGGGTGGCCAGCCAGTTGAAGAACTTGATGCCTGTCGGGATGGAGACCAGCAGGCTCGACGCCACGAAGAACATATCCTGAGCGCGGCTCATGCCAACGGAAAACATGTGGTGCGCCCAGACGCCCAGGCTGATGAAGGCGATGCCCATGGTCGCGGCCGCCATGAACTCGTAGCCGAATAGCACCTTGCGAGCAAAGACGGGGATCACCTCGGAGATCATGCCGAAGACCGGGAGGATGAGGATATACACCTCCGGGTGGCCGAAGAACCAGAACAGGTGCTGCCACAGGATCGCCGAGCCGCCGTTCTGCACGTCGAAGAAATGGGCGCCGAGGTTGCGGTCGAGCAGCAGCATGACCAGGGCGGCCGTCAGCGGCGGCAGGGCGATGACGATCTGCACGGCCGTCCAGAGTATGGTCCAGGCGAAGAAGGGGAGCTTGCGCAGCGTCATGCCGGGGGCGCGCATGCCCAGGATGGTGGCGATGAAATTGACCCCTGCCGCGACGGTGCCGATGCCGCTGACGATCAGCCCCAGTGCCCAGAGGTCGGTGGCCGAACTGCGGGCGAAGGTGCGCTCGGTCAGGGGCGCGTAGGCAAACCAGCCGATGGCGGGGGCGCCGCCGGTGGCAAAACTGTAGTAGACGAGCAGGCCGCCGAACAGCGTCGCCCAGAAGCCCAGCGCGTTCAGGCGGGGGAAGGCCATGTCGCGTGCCCCGAGTTGCAGCGGCACCAGGTAGTTGCCGATGCCGATCAGCATGGGCATGCCCATGAAGAACACCATCGTGGTGCCGTGCATCGTGAACAGTTGGTTGAACGTGTCCGCCCCGAGAAAGCCGCTGCGAGCCACGATGAGCTGCCAGCGCATCAGCAGCGCCTCGACGCCGCCGATCACCAGGAACACGAGGCTCAGGAGGATGTACATCAGGCCGATCTTCTTGTGATCGACCGTCGTCACCCACTCATGGAGCACGGCCGTCCAGGGCGGGCGCTCGGGCTGCACGGCTTGTTCGGCGACCGCCATCTCTGGATCCTCTTTCTCCCCCTCACCCCCAACCCCTCTCCCACCAGGGGAGAGGGGTTGGGGGTGAGGGGGAGAAGCACTCACTCCAGGGTCCGCAGGTACTGGACCACCAGTCGCAACTCCCGGTCGTCCAGCCGGAACGCCGGCATGAGACAGCCTGGCCTGAGTTTCTGCGGGTCAAGCAGCCACTGACGGAGGGTTGCCTCGTCGTTCTTGAGCGTGCCGGAGCCGAGGGTCTGACGGCTCATCAGGTGCGTCAGGTCCGGCGCGTAAGTTCCCTTGGCCGGCGTGCCGCGGATGCGGTGGCAGTTGACGCACGACTGCGACAGGAACACCTCCTTGCCCGCGCGCGCCGCGGGATCCTCCACCGCCTTCCGTTTCTGGTTCTCCAGCCAGCGCTCGAAGTCCGCCGGGGCATCGACATTGACGCGGAGCAGCATGCCGGCGTGCTGGGTGCCGCAGTACTCGGCGCACTGCCCGAGGTACAGACCCGGCTTGTCCGTCTGGAACCACAGGGTGTTGGTGCGCCCCGGAATCAGGTCCACCTTGCCCGCCAGCCGCGGCACCCAGAAGCTGTGGCAAACGTCCGCGGATTCGAGCCGCAGATAGACGGGACGTTTCACGCCCTTCTCCCCTGGGTCGCTTGCCGGGACGTGCAATTCGTTGGCCGTGATGAAACCGAGTTCGCGCCCGTTGTAACGGTCGTAGCGGTACTCCCACCACCACTGGCGGCCAACCACAGTGACGAAGAGCGTGTTGTCCCCCGAGCGGGGCGCAGGCGGATCGGGGGTCACCTCCCAGAGCGTGCGCGCCGTGACCAGGATCAGGACGACGACGATCAGGGCCGGCGCCGCCGTCCAGGCGATCTCGATCGGCTTGCTCCCATAGACCTGCGGCGGCTCCGTCCCGGCCGCGCCGCGTCGGCGGAAGCGCACGACTGCATAGAGGAGGATCCCCTCCACCACGAGGAAGATGAACCCGGTAATCGCAAAGACCAGGACGGACAGGTGACGGATCGATTCGGCCGGCGGTGAGGCCGGGTCGAAGATCGATAGGTTTTGCGTCGGCCCCGTGCTGGTTGCCAGTAACACCAAAGGGTTCATGCCTCACATCCCGTGAACGAGTAGTGCGTCCAGGACAAAGAGGAGGAAGAGAGCCGACAGGAAAACCAGGGACGATCGGAACACCCGGCGCGCCTCATGGATGGTACCGGTGCGGGCAAAAACGAGGACAGTGTAGAGGAAGACCGCACCGAGAACCAGGGCTCCCAGACCCGACAGCCAACCGCCCAGACCCAGGACGAAAGGCAGCAGGCTGGCGAGGATGAGCACCAGTGTATAGCCGATCATCGCTCGCCTGGTTTGCAGACATTGCGGATCGACAACGGGCAACACCTGGATGCCGGCGCGGGCATACTGGTCGCGGTAGATCCAGGCGATCGCCAGAAAATGGGGCACTTGCCAGAGAAAGACGATCAGGAATAATACCATTGCCCCACCGTCAAGGCTCCCGCGGGCCGCAGCCCAGCCAATCAGCGGCGGCACGGCACCGGGGACTGCGCCGATTAGGGTGCTGAGCGGGGTCCGCTCTTTCAGCGGCGTGTACACGAGCACGTAGCTGAAGAGCGCAAAGACACCCAGCCCTGCCGCCAGCGGTGGGCTGAGTGCCAACAGACACGCCAGACCGCCAACGCTGAGGATGCTTCCCAGGACCAGCACTTCCACGGGCTGGAGCCGCCCTGCGGGCAGCGGTCGGTTCGCGGTGCGCGGCATCAAGGCATCGCGGTGGCGCTCGAGCAGTTGGTTGAGGGCGCTTGCGCCGCCGAACAGCAGAGCCGTCCCGATCAAGGCATACACCAACGAGAGCCAGTGCAGCTCTCCCGCGGCCAGGAGCCAGCCGGTCCCCACGGTGGCAAGCACCAGCAGCGCTAACCGCGGCCGCATCAGTTGGAGGTAGTCGGCCACCCGGGTCTGCACCAGGCCCGGGGTGGACGGCAACACGACAGCGACTTTCATACGCTCCCTCCCGTGGCTTGCGGGGAACTGGCGGTGTGGTTCGAGGTTGTGCGGTGTGCATTGGCGAGTGGGATCTCTGAGCCACTGCCATCCTCGTTGCGAGCGCCGGTTCGGGCTGCCACCTCTGCCACTTCGCGGAGCAGCAAGGCGGCCTCGGTGTCCAGGCTAATCTTGACAGTGTCCGGCCGAAACAGCAGGGCGAAGGTCCAGTCGATCATGATGCGTAGCCGCCGGCGCCACCCCGGCATCTGAAACAGGTAGTACGTGCGCCGCACGAACCACGCCAGGATGCCACGCACCCGCACCTTGAGGAGTTGGCCGAACGCCTTGCCGTGGCCGAGCGAACCCATCATCCCCAGGGTGTCGTAGACGAATGGCTGGGGAGGCTGGCCGTTGAACGCAGCACAGAGGTTCCGGGCCAGCACCTTGGCCTCGCGCAACGCATGCTGGGCCAGGTTCGGGTAAGGGTTGCCGTCGGGGGCAGGGATGGACGCACAATCCCCAAGCGCCCACACCTCTGGGTGGCTTGGACAACGCATGGACCCATCCACCACGATGTGTCCCCGTTTGTCCTTCGCGACGGGCAGTCCAGCCACGACCGGGTTGGGGACAATCCCCGCTGCGAGGATGATGGTCGCCGCTTCGATGGTTTCGTCCGGCAAGTGGATCTTGCCCGGCTCGATGGCCCGCACAATGGTTTTGGTCCGGATCGAGGTGCCACGGCGCTTGCCGAGCACTCGGGCTCCGTAAGCGGCGAGCTTCGGGTTGATTTCCGGCATGATGCGCTCGGCACCCTGAAGCAGCAGGAACCGGACCTCCTCGCGGTCCACGTGCTTGTAAAGGGGCACGATCCCGTCCACGAAAGCGGTCAACTCCCCAAGCAGTTCCACGCCAACCAGTCCGCCGCCGATGATTACGAACGTGAGCAACCGGCGTTTGCGCTGCGGGTCGATTTCCACGTCGGCGCGCTCGAACCGCTCGATCACGTGATTGCGGAGCAGGAGGGCGTCGGCGAGGGTCTTGAACGTGAAGGCGTGCTCGGAACCAGGGATCATCACTCGGTTCGTCATTGCCCCGAGGGCCAGGACCAGTTGATCGTACGCCAGTTCACCAGTCTCCCCGGCGGCATTCAGGTGGACCACCCGCCGCTCCAGGTCGCTGCTTTGCACCGTGGCCTCGACAAACCGGGTGGTCCGCAAAAAGGCCCGGACGGGGAACGAGCAATGGCGCACGTCGAGGGTTCCGGAAAACACCTCGAACAGCAGCGGGGTCATGAGCAGGAAGTTGTCCCGGCTCACCAGCACGATCTCGACATCCGAGCGGCCCTTGAAGAGCCGTTCCAGGTGCCGAGCCGTGTAGACTCCACCAAAGCCGCCGCCAAGGATCAGGATGCGTTTCTTCGGTGCTGAGGTATCCATGTGGTCCTTTCCAATCTTCCGCGCGGAACCATTAGAGGCTCTGCCAAAACCCCGGATCTGGCCTCTTTTCCCAGGGTTTCAGGAGGTTTTGGCAGAGCCTCTTAGGGCCCGCATGAGCGGCTCATGTCGGGTGCCTGCCACCCTCCGGGGGGCGAGACTTTCCGATCGACCTCCCCCGGCCCCCAGGTGTTCGGCTCGTATTCGTGGACCGATGTGTCCCCGCGCAGCACCGGATCAACGATGCGCCAGGCCTCTT
>DASPXY010000762.1:0-2382 GCA_035637055.1 Gemmataceae bacterium
TTCGCGGGATTCCTGATCGCGTTGCCCGTGCTGTGGATCGGGTTCGCCCTCAGTCGACCGGCACTGCCCGGCACGCTCGGCATGGAACTGTGGGCCGGCAACCAACCGCTCTGGCAGCTGGGCGACTCGATCATCACGCGCGTCGTGCGATTCTTCGCCATGGGTCATGTCCCCGGCATCGTGTTGCACCCCATCGCCGTGGCCGGTTGGTTCGGCATGTTCGTCACGGCGCTCAATCTCCTACCGATCGCGCAGCTCGACGGCGGTCACATCCTCTACGCCGCGTCGCCCAGGCACCAGGAAGGACTGGGACGGGGGTTCTGGATCGTCATCATGCTGATGGGGTGGTTCTGGATTGGCTGGCTCATCTGGGGGTCGTTGGTCCTCGTCCTCTCCCGCGGGCGTTTGGGGCATCCACCGGTGCTCGATACGTACCGGCCGTTGCCGCGCTCGCGGCGCTGGCTCGCGTGGGCGAGTCTCATCTTGTTCCTGGTGACGTTCGCAGCGGTGCCGCTTGCCCCGCTCGGACCGTAAGTATTGCGTAAGTGCCCTTTTCTTATATCTTTGCGCAAACCAGCCCGAACGGCACTGCATGCCAGCACAACCGGCACGGTACCAAGCTTCCTCTGCGCTCGACCAGGTCGTCCACGACCTTCCTCCGATACGTTTCGACGGACAGCCCATTGATATTCGCCTCTCGGTGCGTCGCACCGAGGACGGGATTTGGCGCGGGCGTGTGTTGTTCGGAGCGGAGGGCACCGAGGCCGAGCGCGCCACGGCCGAAATCTTCTGCGCGACCTCGGAGCCCGACCTGTGGCAGGCGGTCCGCGATCTGCGCGACCACCACCTTCGCGATCTCTACCGCTCCCTGCTTTGATGGTCGATGCCCGCGCCGCGCTGATGAAGCTTCGGCACGACCTGGCCAATCCCCTGTCGGCGATTCTCGCTGAAACGCAGATCCTGCTCCTCACGCCCGAGCAGTTCGATGAAGAGGCTCTTTCGAGCCTGAAACAGATCGAGGACCTGGCGCGCAAGATGCGTCAGATGCTCCAAGCGCTCGAGTGAGCCGGCGGCACCGGCCCAGGTTCTGCCCGCCCACGGCGTGGTGGCGCCCAGCCGCCCGTCGCTGCATCACTTTCCTCTATAGGCACGGCTTCCGCCGCCCGGTCGGCCAAGTTTACCGGTTCTGGTGATGCCCGTCATAGCGGCAACGGTCGTAGCGCAGTAATCGTGTAAGCCCTTGCGGGCCTTGGGTCGCGGGGCATCTTTCCACCCCCCTTAACGTGGCGGCGGAGCTTCATTTGAGGGTTAGTCGTGTTGTCGTCTTTGCGGTGAGCTGCCTCGGCCTGGCCTGCGCAGGCGGGGGAGCCGTGCGCACCGGTGCCGTCACCCCGGCCGACATTCCTGCCCTTCAGGCCCAAGCCCGACAACAGCCCAGCAACGCCACCGTCCGTCTTCGCCTCGCCGCTGCCTTGATGGCCGCCGGGCGGTGCGACACGGCCACGGTCGTCGCCCGAGCCGGTCAACAGCTCGCCCCCGCGAACGCCATCGGCCCGCTGGTCATCGGCGGGTGCCAGGAGAAGAGCGGGCGTTACGACCTCGCGTTTGCGACCTACACGGACTTCGCGACGCTGCACCCCCAGGCGCGTGGCGTAGCCACGGTGCGGGCCAAGGCGCAAATCGCCCTGCGCACTCAGGCCGAGCAGACGGCCCGCCAGGCCTTGGCGAGTGAATCGACGCTGACGCGCCAGCCCCCGGAGCCGTCGACCCTGGCCGTCTTGCCGGTCACGATCTCCGCCAGCGACACCACGTTCCGCCCGCTGTCGCGCGGCCTCGCCGAGCTGATCACGTCGGACCTGGCGCTGGTGCGGAGTCTCCGGCTCCTGGAACGCATCCAGATCGGCGCGCTGCTCGACGAGCTCAAGCTCGGGCAGAGCCAGCGGGGCGATCCCGCGACGGCGGCGCGCGTCGGCCGGCTGCTGCGCGCCGAGCGCATGGTGCAGGGCGTCGCATCGATCACGGCCAACGGCCCCGTCCGGCTTTCTGCGTCTGTGGTTCGCGGTGACGGAACGGTGCGGTCGGGGGCACAGGCGACGGGCACCTTCCAGCAGCTGCTGGACCTCGAGAAGCAGCTCGTCATCAACTTGACGGCGCAGCTGGGCATCCAGCTCACCGACGCGGAGCGGCAGCGCATCCTGCGGCAGGGGCCGCGCAACCTCGCCGCGTTCCTCGCCTACAGTCAGGGACTCGAGGCGCTCGATCGCGGTGACTATCGTGCCGCGGCCTCGGCTTTCAGCGCGTCGGTCCGCGCCGACCCGAACTTCCAGGCGGCCCAGCAGCAGCAACAGGCTGCGGAGGCGGCGCCTGCCGTCGAGGCAGGCG
>DASPXY010000763.1:0-7334 GCA_035637055.1 Gemmataceae bacterium
GGCGGAGCGTGTGTACCGTGGCGGGAACAGGAGCATCAGCAGCGGAATGGCCAGCAGCGGGTAGAGCTGCACGACCAGGTAGAAGCGCAGGTCGCCGGCTCCGTGGATCTCGCTCAGGTGCCAGTAGACGACGCTGCCGCCGCCGAGCAGCACCAGCGGCAGCAACAATCCCGCGCCGGCCCTGGGATGAATGCGCTCCCCGATGGTGATGGCGAAAAAGGTCATAAACGCGATCGCTAATGGCAAACGATCCCAGAGCAGACGGGCGTTGTTCGGGTCGGAGTGATAGTAGGCCGAGCCGATGCCCGTCAGGGCGATGGCGCCGAAGAGGAGCGCGTACGGCCAGCGTTCGCTCGGTTCGCGGAACGAGCCACCCGGCCGGCGGGCCGCCTGGCTCATCGTGAACAGCACGCCGAGGAGGCCAACCACGACGAAGGGCAGGTTCGAGACGACGTTGAGCAGGTGCGGCACGCCGAGCAGACAACGGCGATCGGCGAAGTCGTGATACCACGTTGGCTGGGCGAAGCGCGGCACCAGCAACACCGCACCGCTGACGGCGACGCTCAGGCCGACGATGAAGAGCAAGCGTGCCCGGAAGGCCCGCGGTGTGAGTTGAAGTTCGTTCATCGGTCCATCCCGTGCCAGGTTGATCGAACAGGGGCGACTCATTCTCTCGGGCACGGGCACACAGGGACTATCACGGGAGCCTCTGCGACGGCCAGCCGACAGTGCCGGAATGGGACCGACGGAAACAACACTGTCACTCCTTCCCCCCTGTGGTCGGCCCTCCAATGCGGCACGCTGTTTGCACGATAAACCCTTACTCATTCGTGAGCGCGGGAACAAGTCAGCGGTCGAAGGGGTAACCGCTCTGGCTTTCAGCCGGTCCTCCTTCCTGCACCAATTCTGCCATCTGCACGCCCCTCGTCTCGCCCTGGCGAGGGTGCGAAGCGACTTTTCGCTCAAGCGGAGAGGGGGAAAGCTACGATGAGACGTTGGAATCCAGCTACCAGAGGGGAAGGAGCCATGGAAGAGAAACACGAACAACCGCCGACGCCGGCCCTGCCAGAGTCCCCTTCCCTCGAGTTGAGGGATTCGCCGGGGGAGAAGCCGCAGGAGGGTGCCGTGGACTGGCAGGGGTACGACCCCAGCATCCTGAGCACTGTTCTCGACGACTGACAGGAAGAAAATCCGAAATCCGAAACTCGAAATCCGAAACAAATCCGAAATCCGAAGCAGAAAATCCGAAACCCCTGTTGTCTTCGGTTTCTTGTTTGGATTTCGGATTTGTTTCGGATTTCGAGTTTCGGATTTCGGATTTTCCCTACGCTGCCGCGTGCAGTTCCTCCGGGCCGGGCAGAGGCATGACCCGTTGCAGATTCGCCAGCGCCTTGATCAGTCCATCAATTGATTCCGGCAGATGATTCGCGTTCACCTGGATGCGCAGCACCCCGGCATGGTACGGGACCGCGGGGAACGTGACTGACTGCACGTAGTAACCCGCCTCGTAGAGCAGATGGCCGGCGTGCAGCGTGTTCGATTCGTCGCCAACCAGGATCGAAATAATCGGCGTTTCACCGCCCAGCACCGCCAGCCCTAACCGCGCCGCCCCATCTGTCAGGCGCTTCAGGTTCGCCTTCAGGCGCGCGCTCAACAACTCATACTCCGGCGAGGCAAGAATGTCACAGACCGCGCAGACTGCCTCCAAATAAGGAGGCGCGACCGGGCCGCCGAAGATGTACGTGTTCGAGCGCATCTTGAGGAGCATTTTGAACTGCTCCGTACAGCCGATGAAACCCCCCATGCACGAGAACGCCTTTGACAGGGAGCCGATGACGAACGCATTATCGTAGTTCCCCAGCGCGTCGAGCACCGTGCCGCGGCCCTGACGCCCAAGGACGCCCGTACCATGAGCATCGTCAACGTACAGGACGGCGTTGTGCTGCTTGCAGACCTCATTCAACTCGGCCAGCGGTGGCAGCGCGCCGCTCATGCTGTAAACGCCGTCAATCGCGACCAGCGCCGAGCGATACTCACCCGCGGCGGTCAACACCTGTTCCAGATCGTGCGGATTGCAGTGAGCGAAGGCGAGGACCGGCACGCCGTTGGCCTTGGCGATGCGCGCGCCCTCCTGGATGGAGTTGTGTGCCTGTTCATCAACCACGAGGAGATCGCGGCGAGCGACCAGGCCAGGCACGGCCCCCATGTTCGCCAGCGTCACCGAGGGATAGATCAGCGCCGCCTCGGTGCCGAGCCAGGCGGCCAGTTTCTCCTCGGCCTCCACGTTGGCCCGCACCGAGGCAAAGGCCCGCGAGGCACCATTGTGGCTGCCCCATTTCTCGATGCCGCGGACCAGGGCTTCCTTGACGCGCGGATCCTGATCGAGGCCGAGAAAGCTATCGCAGCCGAAGTTGACGACGCGATGGCCGGCGACGACCATGCCGCGGTGGGCATCGACGGCGTCCACCACCATGTCCTTGAGGTGACAATCGGGAAACAGCTGCTGGAAGTGCTCCACGAAGCGGACCAGTCCGTGCTGGCGGACCGCCTGGGCCAGCTTCTGCATCGGCGTGTCGTTCATGCCTCTTCTTCCGCGCTTCCAAGTGAGAAAAGAGTAGTCCGCATCTGACAGGTCCAGGATCACGGCGGCGCGTCACTAAACCACAAAGCCGCCCGCAGGACAATCGCAACCAAGCCACACTGCCGTTGCGACGGGCTGTCGGGAATGGCCTCCCTGGCGTGCCAAGGCGATTCCCGACACGATCTTCAGCCACCTTCAGGCCATTCACACCGGCAAGAACCGACGTTGACAGCCGCGGTGCTTTGGGGTACAGATGCGACCCGCACCGGGTCCGGAGCGCGGCCGCCATCTGTCGGCGCCTGCTGCGGTGGTCCGGCCAAGACGGGAAAGGATTCCAGTCGCGTGAGACCAGCCGCAACTCTGTCTGCGCCGCCGAGTGCCCCGGCGGTCTGCTGCGCGGTGGCCGCCCAGGCCGCCCTGTGCCTGACCGCCGATCAGATCGCGCCGCTGCGCAAGCCGATCCATCCCGTCACGGGCGAGCCGCTCGCCCCAGCGTTCCTCAAAAACGCCGACGAACAGACCGTGGCCGCCGTGGCCGCAGTCTTCCAGGCCATCCGCGACTACAAACTGGAGCGGGAGTGTTTCACCGATTGGGGCGCGATCGCGGCTCCGCGGTTCCTCGGACGCGCCACCATGAGTCAAGTGCTGCACCGCTTCCAACAGGAAGGCGCCTGGGGCATTTCGCCGCATCACATCCCGCACCGCTCGCTGCACGCGGTTTCCGGGACGATCAGCCAGGCACTGACCTTGCACGGGCCGAACTTCGGCGTCGGCGGCGGCCCCGGCGCGGATGGCGAGGCCATGCTCATCGCCGCCGGGCTGCTCGCGCAGCGCGCTGTCCCGGGCCTGTGGGTGGTGATGAGCGGACACACGCCCGAGATGCTCCCGGCCGACCCCAACACACCGCCGACCCCGCCACCGGATCCGGCGCCCATTTGCAGTGTCGTTGCCCTGGCACTGATGCCGTCCCCCCTCCCTCCCAGCGTGGCGGGTGACGGGTGGCGGGTGGCGGGAGAAGAAGGAGCTTCTCTGGCTTCTCCCGCCACCCACCACCCGTCACCCGCCACCCTGAGGGGGAGGCTGCAGTTCCAGGTTCGCGCCGGAGCGCCGAGCGACGCCGACAGCAGGGCGCCGGTGTTCAGCGTGGAAGCGCTGCGGCAGGTGCTCCTGGGCGAAGGACGAGCGCCGCTGGGCGGTTGGTCCTTGAGTTGCGGGGGGCGCGTCGAGCTGCAGCGAGCCACAGGGGAGAACTGCCTGTGAACAAACCGGCCGTCTGGATCACCGGCGTGGGGGCAGCGACGCCCCTGGGTTCCACCTACCAGGAGATTGCCGACAACCTGTTGGCAGGGCGCTCCGGAGTGCGCTCCGTGACCAATTTCGACGTTTCCACGCACCCCAGCCGCATCGCCGGCGAGATGGACGGCGTCCCTTGCCCGGAAGGCTACGACCCGAAGCAATTCGCCCTGTTGCCCCGTCTCGAACAGCTAACGCTCTGGTGTTGCGCCACCGCCCTGCAGGACGCCGGCTGGTACGCGCAGCGCAGCGAAACCCGCGTCGGGCTGGTGCTGGGCACCGGCGCCGAGTGGTTCGTCCTGTGGGAAGCCGACGCGCAACTGGGCGGCAAGCGTCTCTACGAGCCGGAACGCGATAGCACCTCACTGGCGGCGCGCACCTGCCAGCGCTTGCAGATCCCGGGGCCGAACGTGAGCGTGTCGGCGGCCTGTGCGAGCGGCAACTACGCCCTGGCGCAGGCGCGGCGCTGGCTGGAACTCGGCTGGGTGGACGTGTGCCTCGCGGGCGCCTGCGACATGGCGGTCACGCCCCTGGGGCTCGCGGGCTTCGGGAACCTGCGAGCGCTGTCGCGGCGCAACGACGATCCGGCACGGGCTTCGCGCCCCTTCGACCGGGGCCGCGATGGCTTTGTGATGGGCGAGGGTGGGGCGATGTTCGTGCTGGAGCGAGAGGCGACGGCACGACGGCGTTCGGCTCGCGTCTACGCGGAAGTCGCCGGCTGCGGCGCCTCCAGCGATGCGTATCACATGGTGATTCCCAGCCCGCACCCGGAGCCGGCGACGGCGGCCATGCGGCAGGCACTCGCCGACGCCCGCGTGGCGCCCGCCGAAGTGGATTACGTCAACGCCCACGCGACCAGCACCCCCGTCGGCGACGCCGCCGAGACGCGCGTCCTCGAAGCGGTTTTCGGCGACGCGCTGCCGCGGGTGCCGGTCAGCTCGACCAAGAGCATGACGGGCCACCTGCTGACCGCTGCGGCCGCGGTCGAGGCGCTCGCCTGCCTCGTCGCGATGCACCACAAGGCGGTGCCGCCGACGATCAACCTCGACGACCCCGACCCCGAATGCACGCTCTGCCACGTCCCGCGCGAGGCCAGGCCGCACACCGTGCGCGTCGCGGTCTCGAACTCCTTCGGCTTTGGGGGGAGCAACACCTGCCTCGTTCTGAGGGCGGCCTGAACGCGACGGATAGGATGCGAGGGCAAGCGCAGGGTTCTCTGAGCTGACGCTTCGGGCTTTCCTCGTTCCCAAACTCTGTTTGGGAACGCCCTTGGGCGAAACTCCGTTTCGCACCCGCTGCCCCCGGCCAGGCGGGGCGCGAAACAGAGTTTCGCGAACAGGCGTTCCCAAACAGAGTTTGGGAACGAGGGAGCGAGGGAGCACGAAGTGCAGGGTTGTCTGAACTGGGGCTTCGGGTTCGGACAGTCTTGAACTGCCCTGTTCTGTCCGGTAGTTTGAAGATCAGAGAGACGCACGAAAGGACCAACCCAGAACAAGCTCCGGAGGTGCGGCTGAGCAACCAAGCGAGTGAACCGTGGCGGCTGCTGTGACGATCAGGGCAAGTCCGGTGCCCGTTATCCCCTGCTAAAGACGAGGAAGTATAGCCCTCGTTGCGGGACCGAGTGCGAACCGTGGGAGTAGCGTCCCACCAGCCGTCACCCTTCTTCCCTCTCGGGAATGCTCCGCCACAACCTTCCGCTGCCGACCGCTCCGCCGCACGACTCGGGAACCGACCATCCCGGAGAACTCGCCGTGAGCCTGAACTTGGTGTGGATTACTGTGCTTGGCGCCCTGGTCGTGGGGGTTGGATTCGCCATCATTATCTGGACAGGCACGGGGCGGGGTGGCGGTGACGACAGCTAACCCCTTCCCTCACCGGACGTTCGGCAAAGTAGCCCTGGCGCGGAGAGCAAAATCTTCCCGGGCTGAAAAAAAATAGACCTGTTTGCCCTCCAGCCGACACATATCCTGAAAACGCCTACAGTGGAATGACCGTGATGGCCAACCGACAAGTGGGGGCGATCCTCCACCACCTTTCCAAACTGGTTGATAAGGAAACGGCCACGCAGCTGACCGATGGTCAACTGTTGCAGCGTTTTTCCGCGCACCGCGACGAGGATGCCTTTGCCGCACTCATGCAGCGGCACAGCGGCCTGGTCTATGGCGTCTGCCGGCACATCCTGCATCAGGAGCAGGACGCCGAGGATGCTTTTCAGAGCACGTTTCTGGTCCTCGCCCGCCAGGCTGGCTCGATCCGCAGACAGACCGCCGTCGGCAGCTGGCTGTACCAGGTTGCCTTCCGCATCGCCGTGAAGGTCCGAAAGGCCACCGTCCGCCGCCGCGAGCGGGAAACTCAGGCCGCGCAGCCCGAGGAGGAGCATCCTTCGTCGGAGCTATCCTGGCGCGAACTGCAGGCCATCCTCGACGAGGAATTGAACTGTCTGCCGGAAAAGTACCGTGCCCCCTTTGTGCTATGCTGCCTGACGGGCAAGAGCAAACCGGAGGCGGCCGCGGAGCTTGGTTGGAAAGAGGGGACGGTCTCAAGTCGGCTGGCGCACGCCCGCGAACTCCTGCAGAAGCGACTGGCCCGTCGCGGCGTCACCCTGTCCGCGGTCCTCTGCGGACTGGCAGTCGCCCCGCACGCGGGCCTGGCCGCCGTCCCGGCCCCCCTGATCGCGGCCACGCTCAAGGCGGCGATGAGCTTTGTCGCCGGAGTGCCGACCGCTGGCGCGGCGTCAGCCCAGGCCCTCGCCTGTGCGCATGCAATGCTGCGGGCGATGGTGGTCGCCCGCCTGGCCTGGGTCGCGGCAGTTCTGGCGGTGATGGGCCTCGTCGTCGGGGTTGCCGCCGTCGTCGCGCCGCGCACACCCCCCGAAGCCCCAAAGGCCGCGAGCCAGGCGCCGGCCCCGAATCCCAAACAAGGCCCCCAGCCAGCCCGCGAAGGGCGGGGCGCGGCGGAAGTGAAGCCGGCCACGCCGGACCGCGGCCAGCGCATGACGGTCGGCGGCCGCGTGCTCGGGGTGGATGGTAACCCCATCCCTGGCGTCCGGGTTGCGGCGGTTGCCGCCCAGTACCAGACGCCGGGTGAAATCAACGGGCCGGCCAGCTTGAACATGCAATTGCTCGGCGAAGGGCAGGCCGACGAGCAGGGACAGTTCCTCATCGCCGTGCCGCAGACGACCGCGGCACATTATCGCCTCACCGCCCTGGCCACTGCGCCGGGTTACGCCCTGACTTCCCGGATGGTGGACCACTACCGCGTCACGGCTCCCGAGCACACCGTCCCGCTCACGCTCGTCCGCGCCCGCGATGTCCGCGGCCGGCTCGTTGACCTCCAGGGTGCTCCCGCGGCGGGAGTGCGCGTGCATGTGCTCGGCATCTCGCGCGGCGAACCCGGCGCGGTGTTCTTCCAGTTCGGTGAGCCCCCGGTCCGCCTGCCGGGGTGGCCCGACTCGGCCGTG
>DASPXY010000764.1:0-2520 GCA_035637055.1 Gemmataceae bacterium
GCGGCGGGCTCACCTCCTCCAGGGAGGGTCCAGTTCGGTACGGCTCACGGTCGGGGCGGGTCGTCAGGCGATTCCTCCTTCTTGGGGGCGCTCCGGTGGGGGTCGGGTGGACCTTGGGATGACGCTTCGGCGTCAAGCCCGTACTCACTGAGACAGCCCTGTGCTGATCTCGTCTTGTCCCCCGACCCACCTCCGGGGCGTGCTCCCCGCCATGGACCACCGCGGTCAGTAAGGTGGGGCGCGGCCGGCGTCCCTTCCAAGCGTCAGGCTGCCGGGGCTGCTGCCAAGGACATACCGGAGCGAACTTATAGTTCAATGACAGTGGTATGTCATCGCTGTGGCTGACCCCATCGGCTCCCGTTCGGCTTCGGCTCGCCGGCCGCCCCTGGCTCAGTGTCTCACAAAACGCTGGACATCAAAGACCTTCTTGGTATGCAACATGTGCTAGAACGCCCGGCCCAGTTTGTGGGCCAACGCCGAGATCGCCTTCGCTTTGCCCAGTTTCGAGGCCAACCGCTGGAGCAAGTGGCCGATGCGTTCATCCTTCTGGGCGCTGAGGACAGCGGCTTCGCTGAAGACCCACTTCAGCCAGGCGTTGCCCGCCTTGCGGTTGCCCACGCCGACCCGCTTGCCGGCCGACTCCTGCACGGCGCCACACAGCCGGGCATAGGAGCAGAACTGCTGTCGCCGCTGGAAACGCTCGATGGTGTCGATCTCCAGGAGGATGGTCAGCGACAGCACCGGCCCCACCCCCGGAGTCGATTGCAGCACGGCCAGTTCGGTCGGGTAGTGCTCCTGGGCGGCCTCCTCGATCTCGGCTTCGAGGCGGCGGATGGTCGTGTCGAGCGGCTCCAGCAGGGCCAGCTGGGTTTCGACGCGGCGGCGGACGAAGGGGTCGGCGCTGGCGGCGGCGCTGGCGGCGCGTTTGCTCTTGTACTTGAGGTCGCTGGCGACGGGCGGGAGGTTGGCCTGGCGGCGAGCGGTGTGGATGTGGCCGTACAGTTCCGAGCGTTGGCGCACCAGACGCAGGCGGGCGCGGAGTAGGTCACGCAGGCCCCTGCGCTCCTTGGGATAGGCGTAGGCCAGGGGGAAGTTACCGCCGCGCAGCAGCCGGGCGATGGCCTCGGCGTCGTGACGGTCGCCCTTGGTCTTTTGGCCATGCACGGCGGCCATGCCCCAGGCGTGTCCCAGGACGAAGGGGAGGTCATGGTCGCGGCAGGTGTCGGCGAGCCAGTACCAGCAGTGCATGCACTCGCAGCCGACGACCAGGCCGTCGCGGAAGGGAGCGACGGCGCGGAGGAAGGGTTCGGGCTGGGCGGGGAGGTTGCGGCTGAAGCGGATCTGGCCGTCGCGGTCGAGGACGGCCAAGAACAGGGATCTGGCGTGGAGATCGACGCCAGCGTAGAATCGGGTGTTGGGCGGCGGCTGGAAGTAGCGCATGAAAGCCTCCGGTTGAGGACGGTGCGAAGGGAGGCGGCTGGGTGCCTGCTCCATCTTCGCATACGAGAGCCTTCATGAGTATCCAGCAGGCTGCAGCTGACCGGGGCCGCACAAGGTCAGTTCTGACAGACTGTTAGGGAAGCGGCCCGGATCTGGGATGGGGCTCGCGTCCTGACGACATTCTCGCGGTTCTCTCCTTCATCTCTCCTTCCGCGGTCTCCCCCTTGGCCTCTTCGGCGCCGGCTTGCTCTCCGGCTCGACGGCGGGTTTCGGCGGCCTGCCCCTGCCCGTCTGCGGTCGCGCTGCCGGGCCTTCAGGGAATGCGGTGCAGTCCACGCCGAGCGCCTCGGCCAAGGCCACTGCCTACGCGGCTTCGCCCCGACGCATCGCCTCCGCGAACTCCCCGCCGGTGACAAAGCGGAAGGCGTCGCGAGTTGCGCTGGGGCAGCGCTCGTAGGGATAGAGGCGGCCGAGGTCGGCCAGAGAGCGCCAGTCGGCAATTTCCCACAACTCCGGGTGAGGCAGGAGCAGGAAGAAGCGGTTCACGCCGCAAATCGGGATAGTGAGGGGAATGCACTTCTGGGCAGCCTCGTCCGGGGCCAGTTCGAGGCCGTCGTAAGGTCCGCCGTAGAAACTCGCGCTGTTCATCGTGGGCGCTCCGGGGTGGGCGAAGTGGTGCAGGTGCATCGTACTCCGACACGGTCAGTGCTGGCAGGTCAGAGAGGAAGGCCGTGGCGCCTGCCAGGACGAAGCAGGGCGACTCCGGGACGTGCTGTTCCTGCTTCGCTGGGCGGTCGGTAGGAACAACGGGGCGGAAGTCCGCTTCGGCGTTACGTCAGGAACGACAACCACGAGGGCACGCCGCCGCTGGTCCGGCTCAAGGCGATCTGCGGGCCGGACGATGACGGCGCGCGCCCTGCGTTACCGTTTTGCTGCCCGACGAAGGTGCGTCGTGTCACGACGCAGATTGATTCCTTTCGCAGAAAGGAGGAGTTCGAGCGCAACACTAACTCCTGGGCCATCGAGCTTACCCGGCGGGGAAACCCCAAGGGGACGGTAGCATGCTCGCCAGAAGGCCGA
>DASPXY010000765.1:0-4477 GCA_035637055.1 Gemmataceae bacterium
TGGCCACACGGTCCGAGGATGCCGCCTTTACCGGTCGCAGTTGTCCCTTGAGCAACTCGACGCCCTGCCGCGGCAGCACCGCCAGCGACCGAGCCGCCTGAACCGCCCTGGTTTCGTCGGTGCCGCGCAGGTCGGCCAGCAGAATGTCGAGTTCGCGCGCCGTCACCTTCGGCTCCTCCGGCTCCTTGCCGTCCGGAGTGGAGCCACGCCACAGCCGCACCGTCCCGTCGAAACTCACCGACGCCAGCATCTTGCCGTCCGCGCCGAAGGTCAGCGTGTGGATCTGGCCGGCGTGCTCCTTGAAGGTCGCCCGCGGCCTGCCCGTGTCCAGGTTCCACAAACGCACGGTCCCGTTGGCGGTGCCGGTCGCCAGCAGCTTGCCGTCGGGAGCGAAGGCGACCGCCGTGTACGTCTGCCCCTGCCCCTGCAAGACCCGCAGTTCCTTGGCCGTCTTCACGTCGCGAAGAACGACGCCCTCACGCCCGTGAGCCGAGGCCAGCAATTTGCCGTCCGGCGCGAAGGCCACGCCGCGCACCATCGCCTTGCCCGGCCCCTTGAAGATCACCGGATCGCGGCGCGAACGCACATCCCACAAGCGCACCGTGGCGTCTCCGCCGCCCGTGGCCAGAGTCTTGCCGTCTGTGGACCACGCCAGGGCCATGACCAGTCCCTGGTGTACCTGGAACGAAACGTCCTCGCTCTTGTCGTCCAGGTCGTGCAGCAACACCTTGCCGCCGCCGATGCCCGCGGCGACGGTTCTCCCGTCGCCCGACACGGCGAGGCACTGCACCTTCCCCGGCGACCACGGACTTTTCGTCAGCAACTTCCCGCCGGGCAGTGCCCACCAGCGCACCCCAGTCTCGCTTACGCTCACGACCGCCTGGCCATCGCGGATAAAACGGATCGCCCATACCTTGCCCGGCTGGCCGCTAAGAACCTCCAGTTCGGTGCCGGTCAGGGCATTGCACAAGCGCAACTTGCCATTGTCGTGGCCGGTCAGCGCCCATTTGCCGTCCGGCGACAGCGCCACCGCGGACGCACCCGTGCCGTCGGGATCCTCACGATCCAGCGTCGCACCCGGGGACCAGCGTAGAGCGGCTTTCTCTTCGGGCTGCGACTGTGCTTGCGGCTTCTGGGCGGGCTGCGCGGCCGGCGCCGTCGGTTCCGGTTGACGTGCGACCCCGACGGCGCCTGCGACCAGGGTCAACGCCAGGAGGAACCTGGCGACGAGCTTCGGTTTCGCAATGCACATGGTCTTCAGCACCTTTCGGTTGCATCATTTCCTTGGTTCACACGCCCACCGTCCCCGCCGATGGCTCGTCCGGCGGCGCTGGTCGCCGCCCCAACCGACACAGCAGGATCCCCAACTCGTACAGTAGCCCGAGCGGCACCCACAGGAACACCATACTGTACAAGTCTACCGACGGAGTGATGACCGCGGCAAACACCGCCAGCACAAACCACGCAATCCGCCGCTTCCCACGATAGGCATCGACGCCCAGGACGCCGAGCCGTTCCAGCAGCAGCATCACCAGCGGCGTCTGGAACGAGATGCCAAACACCAGCGGCATCAGCAGCGTGAAGCCGAGCCACTCACTGAGACGCAGGTCCGGCTCCAGGCCGAGCCACTCGTTGAACCCCAGCAGCGCCCCCACCGCCGCGGGCATGACAACCCACTGACACAGCGCCACGCCGCCGAGGAACAGGCCGAGGCTAAATGGCAGGAAGCGGTGGATGTAACGCTTCTCGTGGGGGTACAGTCCCGCCGCCACGAACGACCAGATCTGCCAGAACACCCACGGGCTCGCCAGCACGATGCCGCAGACGAACGTCACCTTGAAATAGACCGCCATCGCCTCGGTGACGCTCATCGTCGCCAGCCGCGGCGGCCTGAGCACGCGGCCGACCTGCTCGACGAGGCTTCGCCAGGTCTGCGGCGGCAACCGGCCAACAAACGGACGAAACATGCGCTCATCGCCAACGGACGGCTCTGCGACTTTCACCCCGAGTAGCGGCGCCAATTCCCGGGCGACAGCGCGGACCTCGACCTCGACAGCCATCTCCCGCGGCTTGCTGGCCGCCAGTGTCCGCATGAATTGGTCCAAGCGGCGGTCGTAGAGCTGCTGCAGTTCCTGCTCGACCGGCTGACAGATCCAGTCCATCACCGGCTTGCCGACGCCGATGTTCGTCTCGGTAAGATAGCCGATGAGGTCGAGCAGGAAACAGCAGCTCACGATCGCGGCGAAACCGGCGACGGCCCGCCACAGATGGCGGCGCAGTTCCTCCAGGTGATTGCCCAGCGGCATGCGCGTCGGCTCGAAGTAGTCGTCTGCGGAGGAGTGGTGTTCGTTCATGGGAAACCCTCTGCGAACTCATGCGAAGGATCGAGTACACAGGGGTTTCTGGGCCGAACGGCAGAACGGCGGAAACCGGCGTGGCGAAGTGGGCGACTTCGCGAACATTATAGACTTCTGCAATCGGCATCGCCAGGGGGTTGCCGCTCGGTTGGCTGTTCTCGTGCCGTGGACAGGATAGACTAAGAGAGGAGATCGACTCCGCCACCTGAGAACGCACCATGCGGGCGCTGCCAGAATCCGATCACCCTCCCCCTGTCGTCATGCGGCAGGCGCTCATCACCGGGCCGTCATCCTTCGCCGTCGTGACCGCGCCTGTGCCCCGGCTGCAAGGCCCCGAAGAAATCCTGGTGCGGACTGCCGTTTCCGGTATCTGCTCCGGCGACCTGATGCCCTGGTATCTGGCGAAGAAGACCGGCACCGTCCTGGGTCATGAGGTTGTTGGTCATGCCGTCGAGGTGGGCGCCAACGTCGAGCACATTCGGCCGGGCGATCTCGTCTTTCTTCACCACCACGCCCCTTGCCTGCACTGCGACTGCTGCGCCCGCGGCGACCACGTCCACTGCCCAACGTGGCGCACCAGCGCCATCGACCCCGGCGGCATGGCCGAATGGATTCGCGTCCCGGCGGTCAACACCCGGCACGACAGCTTTGCGGTCAACGACCTGCCCCCCGAGCAAGCGGTGTTCATCGAGCCGCTCGGCTGTAGCATCAAGGCGCTGCGACGCTTGCCGCGCCTGACGGGCATGTCGGGGGCCGTCGTCGGCTGCGGCGTGATGGGGCTGCTGAACCTCGCGGCGGCGTGGGCACTGGGCGCAGGACGGCTCACTGCCGTCGAACCGGATCCGGACCGTCGCGGCCTCGCGCTGATCTTCGGGGCTGACGAGGCGTTGTCACCGGAGCAGGCAGCGCGCGACCTGGCAGCCGCAGTCGATTTTGTGGTGATCGGGCCGGGACATCCCGACGTGATCCGGCAGGCGCTCGCCTACGTGCGGCCAGGCGGCACGGCGCTGCTGTTCACGCCAACGGCAGCGGGCGTGCTGACCCCGCTCGACCTGGGGGAGCTGTATTTCCGCGAGATCAGCCTGGTGCCGTCCTATTCCTGCGGTCCCGATCACACCCGCGAGGCCCATGCGTTGCTGCGGCGCGGAGCGATTGATGTGAGCCGCCTGGTGACGCATCGCTTCGACCTCGACGACATCCAACGAGCGTACGACACGGCCCGGGGCGGCGGCTCGACCCTGAAGGTACTGGTGACATTCGAGAGGGAGATTGACCGATGAACGAGACACAGGGGAGTTGCGAACTGACCGCCGCCCCGGGACAGGCCGTGCAGGGATCGCGCGTGCTGCGCTTCCGGCCGGACTTTCGCTGGGACGGTGTCGCGGTCGCCGACTACAAGGATCCCGCCGAACACTGGCGCGGCATCGCCCGGATGTGCCTGGTCGGCGAGAGCGGCGAATCGACGCGTTTTCAGCTCCGCTATTTCGAGATTGCGCCGGGCGGTTTTAGTTCCTTCGAGAGCCACGCACACGAACACGCCGTGTTTGTGCTGCGCGGCCGCGGCGAGGTACAACTCGGCGAGGTGCTCGAGCGCGTCGGCTTTGGCGATGTGGTCTACGTGGCCCCGCATGCGCCGCACCAGTTCCGCAATCCCTCGACCGACGAGCCGTTCGGCTTCCTGTGTGTGGTGGACGCGGAACGCGATCGGCCGACACTCGCGCGCTGAGCCGCCCGTTTACGGCGGGCACCAGGGCGTTCTTGTTCGTAGTTCCGCCTTTAGGCGGCTTGACGTCCACCCGCCTAAAGGCGGAACTACAAACCACCCCTCTTTGCCTCAGCATTAACCAGACCGGCCGGGCGCGGGTGGGAAGAGGGGTTGCCCGCCCGGAGTTGGCGGCGCGGGCGGAACGGGCAGCAGCGGTTGCGGCGGAATCGGCACCGGCGGCACCACGGCAGGCACCGCGACCGGCCCGCCCTGCGGAATGCAAACGCCGCCGGTGGGCGGCGCCTGGCCCGTGACACGACCGGGATGGAAGTAGTCCATCAGGTCGGCGAAGGGCGCCGTGCTGCACCCCGTCAACAACAGCAACCAGGCCGTTGCCGCCTGTCTCATGCGTCCT
>DASPXY010000766.1:0-2419 GCA_035637055.1 Gemmataceae bacterium
TGGTGCGGCGGGCGCTTTGCCGACCGGCCCGTTCCGGAGAAACCCTCGCTGCCCTCGGGCAAGTTGGAACAGAGGAGAACGGCGCGTGGATTCGCACACCGGATTCACCCTGATCGAGTTGTTGGTGGTGATTGCGATTATCGCCATCCTGATTGGCCTGCTCGTCCCTGCCGTCCAGCAGGTCCGCGAGGCTGCGGCGCGCACGACCTGCCAGAACAACCTCAAGCAAATTGGCATCGCCCTGCACGCCTACCACGACCGCGCCAAGCGCTTCCCGCCGGGTTACATCGACAACAACCTGAACCCCAATTCGGACGCCAGTCAGGATCAAGGGCCAGGCTGGGGCTGGGCCGCCCACCTGCTGAACGAGTTGGAAGAGCGCAACGTCTACAACCAGATCCCCTTCAACCAGCCCGCGGGTGGGAACGCAGTTTGCCAGACGTTCCTCGCGGTGTTCTGGTGCCCGTCCGACCAGCAATTGCCGACCTTCACCGTGTACGGCACGTCCGCCGTCGTCGCCCAGGGCAATTACATCGCGGTGAACGGGGTCAAGGAAACGAGTTTCTATCCCGGCAGCAACACGGGGGCCTTCCTGCGGAATAGCAAGTTCCGGATCGTCGATATCGCCGATGGCCTGAGCAACACCCTCTTCATCGGCGAGCGGAACAGCGGCCACTCGAAGACGACCTGGACGGGCGCCGTGCCGGGTGGCCAGGTTCCGGCGGACCAGTCGCCGGACCCGATCGGCAATGCGGAAGCCGCTTCCGCCCTGGTGCTCGGCCACGGCAGTCGCATGCACCTGCCGAACGATCCGCAACTGTGGGACGCCGACGTGTTCTACAGCAGACACACCGCCGGGGCGAACTTCCTCTTCGGCGACGGTTCGGTGCGGTCGATTACGGGCTCCATCGACGGCGCCGTCTACGAAAACCTTCTCAGCCGCAACGACGGCAATCCCATTGGGAGTTATTGAAGCGATGAACTCTCTGAAGCTGATGTGGCCCGTATTGCTGCTCGCCCTGGCCAGCTGTGGCCCCTCGACGGCTGACCTGAAGGAACAGGCGACCGACGCCGATGCGCGGAAACGCCTGGAGGCCATCCACACCCTCCAGGGCCGCGTGGACGAGCGCGAAACCGTTCTGCCTGTGCTGCTCAGCGCCCTGAAGGACGACAACCTGTACGTCCGGCGCGACGCGGCAAAGGCGCTGGCTCACTTCGGCCCGGAAGCCAGAGACGCGGTGCCGGCCCTGCTGGAACAACTGCGGGACCGCGAACCCAGCGTGCGCAAGGCCGCCGCCCAGAGTCTCAAGCGAATTGACCCGGCCACGGCAGCCAAAGCAGGTATCCAATAGGGAGATTGGCCGCAGGACACCCCGCACACAAGCCCGGAGCGCCAGCGACGGGACAGACAAGCCCGGAGCGCCAGCGACGGTAGCCTGGTCCCGGCGCTGGCGCTCCGGGCTTGTGTCAAACCACTCCGTGGCCAGGCGCATTACTCCGTAGCATCGTTCGGGAGTTCCTGGTGGGCGTGAACGAGCCGGCGGCCGAGAACGAAGACCGCGCTCAACAGGTCCAGCGTCCGCGCCCAGCGTTCCGTCCGCGCCCGGTTGACGCAGTGCGGCGGCGGCACCGCCAGGAAGAATAACGCCAGCAGTTCCCCACCGGGAGCGAACCGCAACACCACCCACGGCGACGTGTCCAGCAACCGCCTGACCTCGCTGTCGCCCTTGAAACCGTCGAGCAAGGGCGACAGCACTGTTTTCGTTGTGGGATCGCAAATGCGGAAACGGGCTCCCCCCAGGCGCGTCTCGACCGCCGCGGGCGCTGGTTCAGGCACGACCTCCACCGCCACGCCCCAGGCGCGGCGGCACCGGAACTGACTCCGGGTCGGATCAGCGACCAGCAGCCAGGCAGGACCGCCACCCAGACCCGCCACCAGCGCCTCACCGATCTCCGCCAGCAACTCCGCCTCCTCCTCGGGTGCCGAGTTGACTTCGCCCCCCGTGGCCGCCATGTAACGCTGAATCAACTCGAACGCTCGCTCCACGAGGCGGCTGCGGCGTTCGTGATCCTCGTCATCGGCGGTGCGCAGCGCCTGGGCCGCCCAGCGCCCCACGTCCGCGACAAAGGCCCGCTCCCGCGGCGACAATCCCCAGGGTGTCGGGCGGTGGACGTGCAGCGTCCCCAGCGACTCCTTGCCGGCGCCCAACGGGACACAGACCCCGCTCCCCGCCGTCTGCGGCAGATCGACCGCGCCCACCTGTGACAGCCGTCTGTCAGTGGCGGCGTCGTGATAGACGAACGCTTCCCCGTCGGCCCAGACGCTGCCCGCAATCCCCTCTCCGGGACGCAAGCGCACGGGCACGCCCTCCGAGCCGGGGTCGCTCGCGAGGAGCCGGTGCAACACGCGCTGGTCGCC
>DASPXY010000767.1:0-8412 GCA_035637055.1 Gemmataceae bacterium
CCGGCAAGGACCAGGCGTTGCATGCCGCCCTCGCTGAGTGCTGTCCTCTCTTCGCCGATGTGCCGGGCCTGCGTTACGCCGCCCGCTACGAGCAGGCCCGCTCCCTCTGGCGTGCCGGTAAGCGGCACGAGGCGCGGACACAGTTCACCCAACTGTACACCGACACTCTCAAGGAGGGAGTGCTGCCAGTCATTGACTCCGACTTCCGCTCCGCTCTGGTAGGTGCCGACGCCGACCACTGGGGTGAACTGTTGCGCGGGACGGCGGCGACTCTGATCAAAGACAAGCGGCGGCCCGCGGTGCTGGCCTTGGCCTGGCAGTGCTGGCAGCTCGACGACCAACCTCTTGCCAACCACCTCCTCACCATTGCTCTCGACGGCATCGGGGAGGAGAAGGAACGACTGACAATGCGGCTGGGCGGCTTGCAATTCCTGTGGCAGACAAGCCAACTGCCCCAGGCCGACCAACTCTTGCAAACCGTCCTCAGCGACGGTAAATCCGGCAAGGAGCCGGCCCTGTGGCGCCTCGCCGCTGCCCTCGCCGAGAAGCGTGACCAGCCAGCGCGCTCTCTGGAATGCCTGGAGCGGGCGCTCGACCTGGAGTATGGGAAGTTGCCGGAGGTGGTGGACCTGCGCAGCGTGCGGCAGGACTATGGCAAGTTGCTGGGACACTATCAGAGCCTGGCCGACGCGATGGTGACCCTCAAGGTGCAACCGCCGCGGGACTTCCTCACCAAGGCGGTGCGGGTCGCCGATCGCTGGCGCGCGCTGGACCGGGAGACGAGCGCCGCCTGTGAGACCGTGGCCCGCATCTTGCAGCGCCTGGGCGAACGCGACCTGGGCTGGGAGTACCTGACCACGCCGGTCGCTCTCCGTCCCAACGAGGCGGCGCCGTGGGCACGGCTGGCGCAAACGCTCCACCACAAGGGCGACCTGGAACTGGCGGATCGCGCCTACCTGGCGGCCTATGAGGCCGAACCCACCAACGCACAGGCGTTGTGGGACCGCGCCCAGAACTTGCGGCAGGCGGGCCGCACCGTCGAGGCGGCGCAGCTGTTCCGCCAGATTGCCGAAGGAGCCTGGCAGCCGCGCTTCCAGGGCTTGCAGGCCCAGGCCCGTCTGCAGTCGCAAGGCCAGTAATGCTATCGTGGGGCATCTTGAAGGGATGGGAGGGATCAACTGGGCCGGCCTTGGGCGCGGCTTTATCCCCGCCGTCTGTGGCTGCAACGGCGGGGATAAACCCCTAGGGACCAACTTACGCCGCAAGCTCCGGGTCTTCCAGGAGTTGGCGCGTGCTGGGTCGGGTGTACCGTTTCGGCTGGCGGCGCACCCGACCCATTTCCTCCACCAACTCCGCCAGCACCGCGCGCAACTGCCGCCCACGCCGCAGGGCGCCGGCCAGGCGCAGCGCGTAGCGCCGCACGACCGCGAACAGCTTCACCGGGCTGACGCCGTCCAGCGGCCCACACCGCCGCGGGAGGCGGCGAGGTCGGCCGGCAGGGCGATGACGGTGGTGTCCTCGACCTTGGGTGGGCAGTTAGTTAGCTTACGGCTCGTTGAGTTGCAACGAGGCGTTCAGCACGCGGCCGATCCGCTCGCGACACTCGTCGAGGTGGGCTCGCGTCGTGTCGTCGATGGCGTTCTTCTCATTCAGCGCCGTGGTGATCCGGCCCTGAATCTCGCGCAGATGCATCCGCGCCAGACTGCGAGCGTCCGGCGGAGCACTCCCCGACGAACGGCCGAAGAAGATCATGAAACCGCCGCTGCTGCGCTCGCCGAGCACCAGGTTGGACATTTCCTTGAGGTGGGCGCGCTGCAGATTGCGGCGGATCACCGTCGATTTCACCTGCCGCTTGATGTCGGCTGCCCCCTTGACAGGATGTTCGCCCCAGATGCCGTCGGTCAGGCTGCGGAAGACTTCGGCGACGGTCAACGGCTGCTCGTCATTCTCCGTTTTCAGGGCGTTGTTCTGAATGCGCCGGAGCACCCCCCCGTCGAGCAACTGATTCAGCACGATCCGCTGGATCCCAAGGATACGATCGTAGAGCGGATAATCGACGCTCATGCCCCAGCGCTCATTGCCCCAGTGCGACCAGCGATCGGCCGCCAGGCGCCGCAGCAGCTGCGGCGGGAATTTGAAATAGCGGTCATTCAGGATGTGCTCCTGAAGGAATTCCAGCGCCTTGCGCTGCTTGGCCGCCTTGACCGGCACGAGCGGATCGCGGCCGCCCGGGTCGCCGCTATGGTCGCGGTGAGCGTGCTCGCCGCCGATAAAGCTCGACAACAAATAGGCACCATCGCCGTATTGCCGCATCAACATGCTGAACGCCTGCCGCACACGCTGATAGCCCTCTCCTTTATCCACGACTTTCTCGCCGAGGGTTTTCATCAGTTCCTCGGCCAGGAGCATGCGCTCCATCCCGAACTGCATCGGGTCGGCGCCGAGGTCGAAGGCGTTGATGAGCGGATCGGAGGTGCCGAAGAGATCCTCGTCGGTGCCGTAGTCGTGGCCCATCTTGGCGCCGCGCGTGGCAATCTCCTGCAACTTCGCCACCTCGCCGTCGGTGCCGCCGTCGAGCGGCTTGTAGGCGTACTCGATGGCCCAGTAGTCATACGGGCCGATGGTGGTGGTGAAATAATCGCCCTGCTTGGTACCCTTGGGTGCCAGGTTCACTGGCAGATAATCCATGACCGAGCCGGACAGGCCGAGCTTGCGCGTGATGCTGGTATCGTGCAGCTGATCGTTCTTGAGCATCGTGCTGGCCTTGAAATTGTGCCGCAGACCGAGGGTGTGGCCCACCTCGTGCATGACGACCATCTTGATCGCCTGGCCGATCAACTCCTCCGGCACGCCGTCGCCGCCCTTGCCCGGCTGGCCGCGCGCCGCCAGAGCGAGCGACGCCAGGCCCAGTTCATACTTGACACACGGCCCACACTGACAGGCCCCATTGCGGATCGCCCAAAGCCGAGAACGCGGATCGGCGTCCTTTTGTGTCCCGTCGCTGGCGCTCTGGGCTTGTGTGCGATTGTCCCAGTTGAGGTTGCCTTCGCGGATCGGCAGGGGGGAGAGGCCCCAACCCTGGCGAATCGCCTGGATGGTGCTGGGCGTCTCTTCCAGCGAGAGCTTGCCGGAGCCGAACATCTTCGCTTCCTGCTTCCAGTAGCGGATCATGTCGGCGTCGAAGATGATGTCGGCATCGAGGATTTCGCCGGTGAGCGGGTTGGCGCGCGACGGCCCCATCGCGAAGGCGCCGCCGGTGGTGATCCAGCGGAAGGTGTTGTAGTTCATGTCCTCGGGGTCGAAGTCCTCGCTTTCCTGCTGCCGCACCTCGATGGCGTCGCGGAAACCGATCTTCTCGAACGCCTTGTTCCACTCGAGGATGCCGTCGCGGACGTAGGGACGATACTCGAACGGCACCGAATTCTCGATCCAGAAAACGATCTTCTTCTTGGGCACTGACAGCTTGTTCTTGTTCTTCGAGTCGGTGTCGGCTCGCTCCAAGCGCCAGCGGTTCACGTAGCGTACAAACGAGGTGTCCTTGCTATCGCTGCTGAAATCCTTCACGACGCTGAGGAAGTAGCCGACACGATCGTCGGCGATGCGCGGGTGGTAGCCGGAGTCGGGCAGTTCGACCAGGCCATAGTGGACGACGATGGTATTGCCGCGCGCGTCGATGACGCTTTCATCGCTGCCCCAGCGGCTACCGCTAAAGGTGGCCGCCACCTGAATTTCGACGTTCTTCGCGAACGCCTTGACCTTGTGCCAGGTGCTGCGGCTGCGGTCGAGCGAACCCAGGCCGAGCTGGGCGAAATCGGTCATGAAGATTTCGCCCAGGTCGATCAGGATGCCCTGCCGGCCGGGGTGGATGCTGCGAATGGGAATGGCCATCAGCACCGAGTCGGTGTAGGTGGTCTCGACGGCCTTGGCGACCGGCGAGCCGGAGCGCGCCTGGAAGTGGACGTTGCGGCGGATCAGGTGCAACTTGGTCTCGCCGACCCGTTTGAAGAGGAGCACCCACTGCTCGTCGAAGTTGAGCGTGTAGCCACCCAGGCCCATGCCGCGGGCGATGGCGATCGGACAGAGGAACGGCTTGTTCAGGTGCTGCGGCTTGAGTTCGGCGTAGAGACGCTCGACCTTTTCAAGATGGTAGAGTTTGAAGAGGCCGTCATACTCCTTGGCCCCCTTGACCAGCTTGTCGAAGTCGGGGAACTTCTTTTCGGGCTCATCGTGCTTCTGGCCTTTGCTGCCCTCCTGGCTGCGTAATGGTTCGGTGCCGGTCCAGCCGGTCAGCAGGGCGAGCGTGGCACACATTGCCAGCAGAAAACGTCTCATGGGGGGCCCTCGGAAAAAGGTGTGACCCGGTGGGGTGTTGGAAAGAGAATGGGAGTTACCAAAAGCCGGACAGGTTGTAGAGTCTACCGGACTCCCCGGATTGGAGCAAGCCGCATCGCCGACCCGAAATCGGCAGGCGGTACATTCCTACATATCTTCTCCAGACTAACGGGCGGCGCGAGCGCGAGCAAGACGATTTGCGGGAAAGCCGCGCGGCAGGTGTTGTTTGTAGTTCCGCCTTTAGGCGGATGAACGTCAAACCGCCTAAAGGCGGAACTATAAACAACACCTCGCCTGTTCCGGCGCTATCCCGGTCCGCCAAGTTGGGGCGGCATCTTTTTCTGAGCACTGATGGCAATGAGGGAGAGATCCTTGATCGGCCCACCGCCCTCGACGCTCTCGCCGATCAACTGCTGGGCGATCTCGGCAACCTTCTCCGCCCGACCGGCGTCGATCAGTTCCTCCGCCAACTCGCGAAACTCCTCGCCGGCTTCCTCATCGCCGGCGCACCAGTCGCGACCAACCTCCAGCAGTTCCTCTTCCAGCGATCCGCCACGGCTCTCGACTCCGTGCTCGTCGGTGGAGGGCACGCCCGCCGCGCCGCCCGCTCGCTGCAGGAAGCCTTGCAGGAATTTCAGGTAGCCGCGCGAATGCGGGCTGGGCGTGCCCCAGGTGTTGATCGAGTTGAGCAGCGTTCGCAGCACGCCGATCAAGTTCTCGCGGCCGGGGTGCGACTCGGCCCCGAACGCTTCCTCCCAGCGGCGGCGGATGTTCCAGACGACGACGTCGGCGTACTGGCTCTCGTCGAGTGCCGGCTTGTCCCTGTTCTCGAAAGGCGGTAGCGGCCCCTCGCGCATCTCCAGCACGAGCTTTTCCAGGGCAGCGCGGACATGGCGGTCCGTCAACTGCCCCTCGGTCATTTCAGAGACCTCATAAATCGCCGACTCGGTCGTGAAGAAGACGGGGGTCAATGCGTCCGTCTTGAACTTGTTGCCGGTGTAGGCGAGGGAGGATTGTTCCTCTCGTTGGCGGCTGGCGCGCCTGGCCAGCTTCTGCTTGCGTTTCTGGTCGTGACTGAGTTTTTTCTTCGCCATGTACGATCTCCTTCCGCCGAAAAATGACGTGGCCGCGGTCAGTCGGGCCGACGGCTCGGAGCGGTTGATTCGCTCTCGGCGCGCTTGCTCCGCAGCACCTCGATGGTTTTCTCCAGGCTCTCGGCGAGCGCTGGGTTGCTGGCGTAGGCCTTCTTTGAATCTAACAAAACGGTGATCAAACGGGCGAGGGTATCGCCGCTCTTGCCGGCGAGGTAGAGTTCGGCCTCCTCGGCGTCGAGGCTGCCGGTGAGCAGGCGGGCTTGCGAGGGGCTGACTGCCGACGGCGTCAGGCCGCGGAACTCCGTCAGCTGCGCCAGCGGCGCCCACTCTTTACCGTGCTCGGGGCAGACGAGGCTCTCCAGGGTAAGTTGGCGGCTGGCCAGCGCGGCCCGGATCTGGTCGATGCCGAAGGGGCCGCGCGGTTTGTCGGCCAGTGCCAGCCAGTAGCGTTTCTGGGTGGGTGCAGGGAACAGCGCCGCGATGGTCGATGCCTCGACCCACTTGCTCAGGCCCTCCCGCCACAGCATTTCGCTGGGTTGGAGCAGGCCGAACTTCGCGAGTTGCTGCAGGTCGGCAGGAGTGAAAGGGCCGACCTTGTGGCCGCCGCGGGCGACGTACCAGTGAACTGCCGTCATGGCTGCGCTTCCTCGCAGGGGCGACAGAAGAGCGAAGGGGGAGCCGCGTCTTCGATTGTCGCACACCGCGAGGCGGAGTCAACGGTGCCGCTGTCGTTTCTTGCGAGAGGTTGCGGGTAGGAAATGAAAACGGCTTGCCAGGTGACCCGCGGCGGACGATGTGGATAACTATACTCGACGCGGGGCAACCTGACACAAGCCCGGAGCGCCAGCGACGGGACCGTCCCGTCGCTGGCGCTCCGGGCTTGTGTCAGACCAGCCCGCGTGCAGTATACATCACAGACAAAGACTGGCGAGCATCTCCGCGTAGTAATCGCACCACGTGACCGGCAGCGGTTGCGTCATCTCCCACTCCGGACGTAGGTCCGGCAGAAACAGACATCGCTCCAGTTGCCCGATCAGCGGACAGCCGCTCACCGACAGGCCCAACTCGCGGTTGTGGCGGAAACTGAGCGCGTCGAGGTTGCCCGTGCCGACGTACGCCCAGACACCATCGACCGTCAGTGCCTTGACGTGCGTCATGCCCGGATAGAGGTAGACGCGCACGCCCGCGGCCAGCAACCGATTGGCCACCACGCGATTGGCGCGGTTGATGATCTCGGTGGTGCTCTGCACCGTCAGCACCACGCGCACGTCAACGCCGCGCCGCCGCGCCTGAGCCAACTTGTAGACCAGCAGACTATCCGTCAGGTAGACGTTCTCGACATAGATATGCCGCTGCGCCAGGTCGATCGCCCGATAGATCGCCCGGGAGATTTGTCGATTATTCGGCTCCGACAAGAGCAGCCGCGCGCGCGTGTTCGGCTGCGGGATCTCGTCGCAAGGAGCCAGCGGTTGTGGTTCGGGCACGGGCTCGGGCGCCAGGCCGTTCTGCGTACGCCAGTAGCGCTCGAAACGCCCCTGCAGGCGCGGCACCAGGGGGCCCTCAAGCACGTAAGACAGGTCGTGGTGCTCAAAGAAAGCTTCGCGGCTGAAGTTGCGGCCACCGCTCCAGGCAAGCCGGCCATCGACCAGGACCAGCTTGCGGTGATCGTACCGGGCGAAGGCGTTGCGGATGCGCACCAGTTCGATGTAGGGGTTGTGCAGCAGCGGCAGCAGGACGCGGTTGACCTCGCGGGCGGGCAGTTCGTCGGGCTCGTTGAAGCACAGGTTGCCGCCACCGTCGATCAACACTCGCACGTGCAGGGTCGGACTCGCACGGGCCACCAGACGCTCGACCAGCGCTCTGCCCAGTGGGTCGTTCTCCCACTGGAACATGATGATGTCGATCTGTTTTGTCGCTCGTGCAATCAGGTCTTCCAGGGCGGTCAGCGCTTCCTGGCCCTCAACGTAGAGTTGCACGTTGGCGGGGCTGAGTTCGCGGCCGGTGAGCGCGCGGAGGTCGGTTTCCAGGGCGGACGGGTCGAGCGGTTCGGGCGTTGGCGGCAATGGGCCAGGCGGACCTTGCAGCGGCAGCACGATCCGCTTGCCCAGTCCGCCTTGCGTGAGGGCACGGAGATGGTCGGCCGTCTCGCTGACGACGCTCCACATCGTCTCTAGCGGCCGGTTGACCGTGACCACCGCGGTGTCTTCCACCACCTGGCCAACGGCGACGAGATTGCGGTGCGGTTCGCAGCGACTCGGCGCCGCCAGGTAGGGCACCGCGGCGTTGTGGCAGCCGGTCAGCACGCACAGTAACCCGCGGCCGAAGTACCGCCGAAACACGGCCCAGGCCCTCTTGACTCGCGGGAGCGTGCCGGGTGAGCGCATAGGTGATTCCTGGCAAGGTGGATAGTCTTCCACAGAATATCGGCCACGTGCGGCTCTGGACTCAAGCAGGGGACATGCGAAAAAGGGGCGCGGAGGAGTGTTCTTCGGGCCGTCGGCAAGACACGGAGGTTAGGCAACCCTGGGCGACTCCCGTGTGGCCTCAACTGGTTGGCGGAGAACTTTTTCAAGAAAAGCGCTGGCCCTGTGTCCTGGCGCTCCCCAATGTGAAACTCGTTGCCAGGATAGCACTTGGGCGCGGCGTGGCGCTTGAGAAGGCGCGATCGACGGACCTGCGGAAAGCTCGAACTCGAAGGTAATCTCAAACAGAGAAGGCACTTGGAACCGACTGGAAAAAGTGCTTGCGACGAGGAAGAGGATTGTGTAAAAAAGTTGCGTTGGATAAGCGAGCACAGTTCAGGATGACTGGAACAACGGCGTTGTTTGCCGGCACGGAAGTGAGGCTGTTCGAGCACCAAGCATCTCGCCTCAACCGTCAGCGGCCATCCGCGCGGCATGCCCGCCGGATGGAGGACGCCCAATTGCGACCCCAGGGATTGGGGGAGGGTTCCGGCCTGGAGGGATGAAGTCCTCCGCCGAACCTT
>DASPXY010000768.1:0-3549 GCA_035637055.1 Gemmataceae bacterium
GTCGAAACTGCGCAGACCCGCCTCGACGTGGGCCACCGGGACGCCCAGTTTGACCGCCGTCAGGGCGCAGGCAATGGTCGAGTTGACGTCACCGACGACCACGACTGCGTCGGGAGCTTCGACCTGCACGACCGGCTCGAAGCGCTTCATGACCTCGGCGGTCTGGACGGCGTGACTGGCGGAACCCACCTCCAATTCGATGTCGGGCCGCGGGATCTTCAACTCGTCGAAGAAGAGCTGACTCATCCGGGCGTCGTAGTGCTGCCCGGTGTGGACCAGCTTGACGGAGAGGCCTGGCCGCCCGCGCAGCTCGCGCATGAGGGGCGCGATCTTCATGAAGTTCGGGCGGGCGCCAGCGACGAGTATGAGTTTCATGATCCGTGTACTATCCCTGAACCGACAACCTGTGTCAAGTTCCGTGCCCGCGAGCGAGCCTACGCCGTCACCCCGTGCTGCGCGCACCAGCGTAGCAGCACGTAGAGGGCAAGGGGGTGCTGCATGTTCACTCCTCGGTAGCCATCGAGGAACTGACGCCAGACTCGGCCCACCTGGACTGGGCGGAGGCCAGCGGACCGGGCTGGGCTCTCCGGCGTCAGGATCTCGTCGAAACGCTGCTTCAGGGCCCCGCGGATCCAGAGTTCATAAGGGATGACGAACCCCTGTTTGCGCCGGGTGTGGATTTCCACGGGCAGCGCGCCCTTCATCGCCCGCACCAGTAATCGCTTGGGGGCGACCCCGCCGACTTTGAGGCGCCCCGGCAGGCGGGCGACGTATTCCACCAGGCGATGGTCGATCAGGGGAACACGCACCTCCAGCCCGTGGGCCATGCTGCAGACGTCGGCGTCACGCAACAGCGTGTTCCGCATGTACGAGCACAGCTCCAGTTGCGAGACCTGGTTGACCGCATCAGGCGCCAGGTCGGTCGGCCCGACCGCAGCCCGCACCACATCGGCCCCGGGCGTCAGCTGCCGCGGATCCTCAAGCAGCTCGGCCCGGGTCTCGTCCCAGAACATCGAGCGGGCCAGGGCGTAGGCCTCGTAGATGCCGGCGCGGCTCCGCAGCAAGCTCGCCGCCTTGCGCGTGGCGACGCGGACGGGAGCCAACCCGCGGATGGCGCAGCCCACGAGGCGCCGGAGCGGCCGCGGGATGGCGCGGAAACGCAGGATTCTGGGGATCAGCCGGAAATTGTCGTAGCCGCCGAAGAGTTCGTCCCCGCCGTGGCCGCACAGCGCTACCTTCAGGCCGGACCGCCGCGCCAGCTTGCAGACGTAGTAGCTGTTGACGACGTCGGTGCTGGGCTGGTCCGCCGCCTCCAGGGCCTCGTCGAAGTGAGCCAGCAGGTCGTTGGCGGATACCTGCTCGGTGGTGTGCTCTGTCCGGTAGAGGGCGGCCAACCGCTCGGCGTAGGGACCCTCGCCGTACCCTTTTTCGGTGAAATGGAGGGTAAAAGTTCGGATTGCCTTGTGTTCCCGCCGGGCCATCGCGGCGACAATCACGCCGGAATCGATGCCCCCGGAAAGGAACGCCCCCAGCGGCACGTCGCTGAGCAACCGGCACCCGACCGCCTCCTCAACCAGCTTGCCGACCCTCTCTGCCGGCTCGGCTCCGTTGGTGCCGGCCTCCTGGTTCCGGAACGGGGGCGCCCAGTAGCGCTCCGGTTCGCCGACCCTGTCGCCGGGCGAGACGCGCAGCCAGTGCCCGGCCGGCAGCAGACGGACGCCCCGGATGATGGTGGCGGGTTCCTGGACGGCGCCAAACGCCAGGTAGCCGTTCAGGCCGTCGGGATCCAGTCGCCGCTCCACCAGGCCCGTGGTGAGGAGGGCACGCAGTTCGCTGGCGAAGAGGAAGTTCGGCCCGACCTGGGCGTAATACAGCGGCTTGATGCCGAGGCGGTCACGGCACAGCCACAGCTCACGGCGGGATGGGTCCCAGACGGCGAAGGCGAACATCCCACGGAAGCGCTGGACGGCCTGGCGGCCCCAGCGGCCCACCGCCCGCAGTAGCGTCTCCGTGTCGCAGGTGGAGCGGTACTCTCCGCCGAGTTCCTGCCGGAGGTCGAGGTGGTTATAGATCTCGCCGTTGTAGACGGTCCACAGCCCGGAGGCCGGGTCGTGCATCGGCTGGTGGCCGGCGGGGCTGAGGTCCAGGATCGAAAGCCGCCGCTGCCCCAGGGCCAGCGCGACGCCCGGAAGGCCGGTGGGCAGCACCTGAATTCCTTCGTCATCTGGGCCGCGGTGGCGCTGTGCCTGGGCCATCAGGCCCGCCAGTTCCGAAGAGGCACTTGGTCCCAGGATGCCCGCAATACCACACATGAAGGATTTCCTAAAGGCTTGTTTTCCCGTGAAGGACGCACCGATCTTGATTAGCAGGTAAGTCGTCGCAGTGTTCCAAGCGTTTCCACCAGCAGGCCGACCTCTTCCTGGGTGTTGTAAACGGAAACCGAACACCTCACGGTCGGGCCGAGCTGCAATGCCGCGTGCAGCGGGTGGGCACAATGGAGCCCGGCACGGACCATGATGTTCTGCCGGTCGCTCAGGATACGGCCAACGGCCTGTGACTCCATGCCCGGCATGCTGAAAGCGACCACCGAGCAGCGGCGGTCGCCGGCTGAGGGCCCATGTACAGTGCCGACCCGGCCCAGGCCCTCCAGGGCGTAACCCAGGAGCCGGCGGTCGTGGGCGGCGATCCAGTCGAAGCCGAGTCCTTCCAGGTAATCGATCGCCACTCCCAGGCCGATCGCCCCTTCGACATTGGGCGTGCCTGCCTCGAAGCGCCAGGGCAGGTCGTGCAGCACGTGGCCGTCGTGGCGGACGTCTTTCACCGTCCCGCCACCCAGCGCCAGGGGTGCCAGTTCCTCCAGGCATTCCCCGCGCCCGTACAGCACGCCGATGCCCGTCGGCCCGAACATCTTGTGGCCGCTGAACACCAGGAAGTCGCAGCCCAGGTCGTGGACGTCGATCGGTAGGTGGGCGACGGCCTGGGAAGCGTCCACCAGGGTGAGCGCGCCCGCCTCCGCAGCCAGGCCAAGCACCTCCTTGAGCGGGTTGACAACGCCCAGTGCGTTGGAGACGTAGGAGACGGCCACGAGGGCGACGTCGCGCGTCAACTGGCGCCGGAAATCTTTCAGGTCCAGCGCTCCCTCGTGGTCCACCCTGGCATAGCGCACGCTGCGGTGCTGCCGCCAGGGGAGCAGGTTGGAGTGATGCTCAGACACCGGCAGCAGGATGTCCCCCCGTCGCCGCAGAGCCTGACTGACCAGGTTGATCCCGTCCGTGGCATTGCGGGTGAACACGACTTCGCGCTCGCTGCAGCGCAGGAACCGTGCCACCTTGCCCCTGGCCTCTTCGTATTGTTCGCTCGCCTCTTCGGAGAGGCGGTGGGTCCCCCGATGGACGTTCGCGCTGTGATTGGCGGCGAAGTGCCACAGCGCGTCCAGCACCTGTCTCGGCTTTTGCGTCGTGGCCGCGTTGTCCAGGTAGACGATCGGCCTACCGTTGATCCGCCGCTGGAGGAACGGGAAGTCCTCGCGTATCTTCTCTGTGCTGGGTA